>JAODNL010000459.1 GCA_025465405.1 Pseudonocardiales bacterium
GCGACGCCGCGATGGTCGTGGACACGGCCATCAGGACGCCGAATCCGAGCAGCCCGGCGCCGGCAAGCAGTAGCAGCTGCACCGATGCATAGGGCCGGTCGACGAATCGATCGCCGTCGCGCGTGGGCAGCATCCGAGCGCGCACCCTGGCGACGAGTGCGCCTCTGGTGTCGACCGCGGTCACGGGCTGTCGAGCGCGTGAACCGCGGCCTCGAAGGCAAGACCCCGCGCGGCGTAGCCGGCGAACATGTCGTACGAGGCGGCCGCGGGCGCGAGCAGCACGGTGTCACCCGGACGTGCAAGTCCGGCCGCGGCGCGTACCACCTCGGTCATCACTCCATCGTCGGTGCTGGACACCTCGATCACGTGCACATCGGGTGCGTGTCGCCGTAACGCGTCGGCGACGACCGCGCGGTCGGTTCCGAGCAGCACGACGCCCGCGAGCCGCGGCGCCACCATGGCCACGAGCTCGTCGACGGGCGCGTCCTTGAGCTGGCCACCGGCGACCCACACCACTCGGTCGTAGGTCGACAGCGACGCCAGCGCCGCGTGCGGGTTCGTCGCCTTGCTGTCGTCGACCCAGGCCACGCCGTCGCGAGTCAACAACAGCTGGTTGCGATGCGGGTCCGGGTCAAACGTGCGCAGTCCCTCGGCCACCGCGTCCGCGGCCACACCGTGCGCCCGCGCAAGCGCAGCTGCCGCCAGCGCGTTCGCGACGTTGTGCGGCCCGGACGGCCGGATCTCGTCGGCCCGGAAGAGCTCGATGCCGGATCCGAACGCCTCGTCGACGAGCGCGCCGTCGCGGATGCCGAGCTGACCACCGTCCGGGTCGGCGAGCGTGAACGTGACCCGCGTCGGCGTGTTCGAACTGGCCAGCAGGCCTGCCACGAAAGGATCATCCGCGTTGCCGATTGCCAGCCACCCGCCCCACACACGGGTCTTCACCCGCGCGTAGGCGTCCATCGAGCCGTGCCAGTCGAGGTGGTCGGGCGCCAGGTTCAGCAACGCACCCGCGGCGGGCGCGATCGTCGACGACCAGTGCAGTTGGAAACTGGACAGCTCGACCGAGAGCACGTCGTAGGGCTCGGTTGCGGTCACCGCGTCGATGATCGACACGCCCACGTTGCCCACGGCGAGTGCTCTCGCACCCGACGCGCGCAGCATCGCCTCGAGCATCCGTACCGTGGTCGTCTTGCCGTTCGTACCGGTGACGGCCAGCCACGGTGCCGCGCCGGGACCGCGCAACCGCCATGCGAACTCGACCTCTCCGACCACCTCGACGTCGTGCGCGAGCGCGTCGACGAGCAGCGGGTGGTCCGGCCGCCAGCCCGGTGAGGTGACGACGAGGTCCAGCCCGGGCGGCAGCGATGCCGGCGAGCCGACGAACCGGGCACCGGCCGCGACCAGCGCGGCTATCTCCTCCGATTCCGATCGGTCGGCGAGCAGGACCGTCGCATCGCGGGCGAGCAGCGCTCGCACGGCGGACTGGCCCGCAAGCCCTCCACCGCAGACGAGCACGGTCGCGCCGACGAGCGAGGCCGGCTCACCCATTGCCGATGAAGTCCGCATAGAAGAGGCCCATGCCGAACGCGACGGCGATCCCCGCGACGATCCAGAAGCGCACGATGATCGTCACTTCTTCCCAGCCGCCGAGCTCGAAATGGTGATGCAGCGGCGCCATTCGGAACACGCGCCTGCCGGTGCCGGTGCGTATTCGGGTGTACTTGAACCAGCCGGTCTGAATGATGCCGGACAGTGTGACGGTGGCGAACAGGCCGCCGAGCACGACGAGCAGCAATTCGGTGCGGGAGAGGATCGCAAGGCCCGCCATCAATCCGCCGAGTGCCATCGACCCCGTGTCACCCATGAAGATCTGCGCCGGTGAGGCGTTCCACCAGAGGAAGCCGAAGCACGCGCTCATCGCGGATGCGGCGACCAGTGCCAGGTCGAGGGGGTCGCGCACGACGTAGCAGCCGCCGATCGGGTTGAAGCCGCACGTGTTGCGGAACTGGAGGAACTCGATGAGCGTGAACGCGCCGAACACCATCGCCGACGCGCCGGCGGCGAGACCGTCCAGGCCGTCGGTGAGGTTCACCGCGTTCGACGTCGCGGCGATGATCAGGTAGGCGAGTACCAGGAAGCCGACAGCTCCGATGCCGATCTGCTTGATGTCGCGCACGTAGGACAGATGGGTGGACGCCGGCGTCAGCCCGAGCCGGTTGCGGAACTGCAGGGCGAGCAGCCCGAAGGTGACGGCTACGACGAGCTGACCGCCGAACTTCGCGCGGGCCCGTAGCCCCAGGCTTCGCTGCCGGCGGATCTTGATGAAGTCGTCCAGGAAACCGACGGCCCCCAGCCCGACCATGAGGAACAGGGCAAGCAAGCCGGAGGCGGTCGGCCCCCTGCCGTCGCGGATCGCGAGGACGAGGTGCGCCACCGCGTACCCGAGGACGGTCGAGCCGACGATCGCGACGCCGCCCATCGTCGGCGTGCCGCGCTTGATCAGGTGCGACTGCGGGCCGTCGCTGCGGATCTCCTGGCCGAACCCGCGGCCGCGAAACCAGGCCACCACCAGCGGTGTGCACAGGATCGATGACAACAGCGAGACGACCGCGGCGATCAGAATCGTCTTCACGCCGCGCTGCCTCCTGTCCCGTCCGTCTCGGCTGCAGCCCCGCTCGCATCGTC
>JAODNL010000408.1 GCA_025465405.1 Pseudonocardiales bacterium
CCCGCGGCCGCAACGGCGGCAACGGCGGCCACCGGCGTCGGGCGCAGCAGGACCGCCGTGCCCCCGGACTCGGCGGCTGCCTCGATCGCTTCGGGCGTGCTGTGCGCGTACCCGACCACCTCGACCGTGTCTGGCAGGGCCCAGAGCTGCTCGACCAGCGCCCGGTGCAACACGGTTACGTCGAGTTCTGCCAGCGCTGCGGGCTCGCCGTCATGCCTGGTCGCAGCGCGCAGAGATCCGTCGGAGTCGGTGAGCAGCACGGTGCGCGATCCATTCGTCAACACCGCGGCGAACCCCTCCACGGCGTCGGCGCGCTGCAACGCGTCATCGACGCTGGACGCGTCGGTGAGCCGACCAGCGCCCCGCACGCCAGCGATCGCAGACTCGAGCGGGAAGCCCACCAGCACTCGGTGGATCGCATGAACCTGCGGCCCGTAGCTCGACGAATCGACGAGCAGGGTAAGGCCACGGTCCCACGGACCCGGGCCACGCTCGTCGTCATACCGGCGTTGCAGCTCGCGATAGGTCGCATACCGGTGGTGGCCGTCGGCGATCAGTGCCCGTCGGGGGGCAAGGTCATCCGCTACGGCTCGATGCGCGGCCGGATCCGTAACAGCCCAGAGGCGATGTGCGATGCCATCGGGAGTCGTGGCGTGAGCGATGGGCGACTGACCGGCTACGTCGGCGACGAGTGTGGACGCCGGGCCGCCGCCGTCGTAAACAAGATAGATCGGCTCCACGTTCGCCTGCGTCGCCTCCATCAGCGCCAAGCGGTCCGCGACAGGACCCGCCATGGTGTTCTCGTGCGGCAGGATCACGCCATCGGCCGGATCACGCAGCTCGACCGCGCCCAGCAGGCCCCGGGTAACCGCACCGGCCGTGTCGCGCATCTCGTAGACGTACAGCGCTCGCTCGGCGTCTGGCTCGAGCAGGCCGCGGGCAACCTGCTGATGCAGGCGTTGCGCGGCCGCCGCGTAGCGATCCACTCCGTTCTCGGCCTCGGGCAGCACGACGCCGACCGCGTTGTCTCGGTCTTGCGCGAGGAGGCGGGCACGTTCCGGAGCGTCGATGACGTCATAAGGCGGGCTGAGCAGCCTGCCAAGGCGCTCAGGCTCGACCGCCGGGCGCAGCGCGCGAAACGGATGCAGCGCCAGGCCGTCCGGTGCAGGGTCGGTCATGGCACGCGATCGTACGCAGCCAGCTGGGCATGCCATCATGCGACGTGTGGCTGCTCCCGGAGTCCTGACCCTGTCCGGCACGGCGAAGCCTTTGGCCGAGATCTACGACGTGGCGCTACTCGATCTCGACGGTGTGGTCTACGTAGGCCCGCACGCCGTGCCGGGTGTCCCAGCGGTGCTGGCAGCAGCGCGCGAACGCGGCATGCGGCTGGCCTTCGTCACGAACAACGCGGCCCGCCCACCGAAGACGGTTGCTGAGCACCTGACGACTCTGGGCATTCCCGCATCCCCGGACGAGGTGATCAACTCGGCGCAGGCGGCAGCGCATTACCTGGCCGACCGGCTCGGCCTGGGTGCCCGGGTGCTCGTCGTAGGTACGGTCGGGCTCGAGGAAGCACTGGCTGAGCGCGGCCTGACCGCGATCTCCAGCGCCGACGAGAACCCGGCCGCAGTGGTTCAGGGGTACTCGCCGGAACTGACCTGGTCGCAACTGGCCGAAGGTGCGGTTGCAATCCGCCGTGGGGTGCCGTGGGTAGCGACGAACGTCGATCCGACGGTGCCATCGCCACGGGGACCACTGCCGGGTAACGGGTCGCTCGTGGCCGCTCTGCGGCATGCGACCGGTGCGACACCGATCGTCACGGGCAAGCCCGATCCGGCCATGCACCGCGAATCCGTGCAACGGTCCAGGGCCATGAATCCGCTGGTCGTCGGAGACCGCCTCGACACCGACATCGAGGGTGCCAACGCGGCTGGGTGTGCAAGCCTCCTGGTCCTCAGTGGTGTGACGAGCCCTGCGGAGTTGATCGCGGCACCTCCGGCGCTTCGGCCCAGCTACGTTGCGCGTGATGCCGGCGGCCTGCTCGAACCGCATGCTGCGCCGGCGACCACCGGCACGCTTGCGCGCTGCGGAGGCTGGATAGCGCGGCGGACCTATGGCGCCGACGTGGTGCTTTCCAGCGCCGCGGACACCGACAACGGCACCGACAACGGCACCGACAACGGCACGGACAACGGCACGGAAGGCAGCGGGGACGGGCTGGACGCGTTGCGAGCGCTGTGCGCGGCCGCGTGGACCGAGGTCGTCCACGCCGAGCGCCAGGACGGGGCGGGGCGACACGCCGAGACCGCGGAGCCGGCGCGGCTAAGGGTCGTTGCCGGTGATACCGAAGCCGCGGCCGAATTGATCGCGCTCGGGCTGGGCGATTGAGGTCCTGACCCGAGCCGATCCCACGACGCGGGTGCAGCCACGCGCCAGGCCGCACTGGCGCGGCACCGTTACGGTGCCGGTGCCGGTGCCGCACCGGCACCTCACCCGGACTAGAAGACCCGGACTAGAAGATCGACCGCAGTTTGAGCAGGTCGAACACGCTCGCGTCGATCTTGACCCGGCCGGTGGCCCATGCCGATGCCATGTTCAGCTCGCCCGCCACGAGCGTGAGGAGATCGTCGCTGGACATCGTCAGCCGGATCTGCGCATCGGCGGTGTCGGTCTGGCGGATGTCACGCAGCTCGCCGTCTTTCAGCTGTCCGGCGAAGACCACACCGAGATCGGGAAGCGTGCAGCTCAGCGACCGGTCCAAGGTCGCCTTCTGTTTGGTTGCTCCGTTGGCGCTGGCCAGCTTGGCAGCCAGCCCGTGGAACGCCTCCTCGCAAGCCTCGACGCTGGCCATCGCCGTCCCTCCGTGGTCGTTGCGTCCTGCCCGTCGTCCTGTATGCGAAGCGCAGCGAACGTGCCGGCCCGAAGCCGGGCCGCGTCGGATCCGATCATCGGCCAGACCGCATGCGACGCTACCGCAGGCCGCCGCGCGGTACCGTCGGCAGCGACCCACGATGCGATCGATTGATTCGCGAGGAGGCGGACGGTGCCGTCGAGCCAGACCGAAACCCCGGAGTTCCAGCCGGATCACCAGCCGGTCGACGCCACCATCCAGCGCATCGATCAGCACATGGCGGTGCTGGATTCGATGCGGGAGCGGCCGCTTCCCGAGCACGCGGACGTATACCAGCGGCTGCACGTCGAACTGCAGGACGCGCTCGCCGAAATCGACGGCAACTGACCGCCGCGCCGGGACGACCGCGTCCCCAGCGATCCGGACCACCACCATGGCCACCCGCGTGCAACGCCTTGATGCCGAACTCGTTCGGCGCGGTCTGGCCCGTTCGCGCGAGCAGGCGGTCGAGCTGATCGCCGCCGGCCGCGTCGAGGTCCGCGGCGTACTCGCCCGCAAACCCGCGACTGGGGTGGGCGCCGGAACGCCGGTCCGCGTCCTGCCCGACGACGGCGATCCCGGCTACGTGTCCAGGGGTGGACACAAGCTGGCCGGAGCGCTGGCGGCATTTCCCCAGGTGCAGGTTCGCGATCGTCGCTGCCTGGACGCCGGTGCCTCGACCGGCGGCTTCACCGACGTGCTGTTGCGCGCCGGTGCGGCCGAGGTCGTCGCGGTCGACGTCGGATATGGACAGCTGGCCTGGCCGGTGCGTACCGACGCGCGGGTTCACGTCCTCGACCGCACCAACGTCCGCACCCTGACGCCCGAGCAGATCGGCGGTCCGGTCCAGCTGGCGGTGGCCGATCTGTCGTTCATCTCGTTGCGCCTGGCCCTTCCCGCCCTCGCGGCGTGTGTCACCCCCGACGGCGACCTGCTGCCCATGGTCAAGCCGCAGTTCGAGGTGGGCCGCGAG
The DNA here is from genome assembly GCA_025465405.1 of Pseudonocardiales bacterium. Classification (GTDB taxonomy): domain Bacteria; phylum Actinomycetota; class Actinomycetes; order Mycobacteriales; family Jatrophihabitantaceae; genus RYN-117. Next base: position 3,864 of record JAODNL010000408.1, read on the forward strand.
CGACTCGGCAGCGGCGGCGTCGTCCGCGACCCGCAGCTGCGCGCCGAGGCCGTTCGCGACGTCGCACACGCCGCCGCGGAACTCGGATGGAACGTTGCCGGCGTGGCGCGCAGCCCACTGCCCGGGCCGTCGGGAAACGTGGAATTCTTCTTGTGGCTGCGCCGGGAAGGCCAGCCGACGATCGACGACGCCGGCATCGCGGAGATCGTCATGAGGCCGGCGGAGGCACAGTGACCACGAAGCCTGCGAGCTCGCGGTTCGGTGACCGCGCGTGAGGTCGGTCCTGCTCGTCGCGCACACGTCGCGCCGCCAGATCATGACGCTGGCCCGACAGGCCAGCGAACAGCTGCGCGCCGCTGGATTCGAGGTTCGCATGCTCCCGGAGGACGCGCGGGCCTGCGACGACGATTCGGTCACCGTCGTCGACGAGGAGTGCGCGGCCCACGGCACCGAACTCGTGCTCGTCCTCGGCGGTGACGGGACGTTCCTGCGCGCGTCCGAGCTTGCGCGGCCGGCCGGTGTGCCGATGCTCGGGGTGAACCTCGGCCACGTCGGATTCCTGGCCGAGGCCGATCCGCATGCGCTTCCCGATGCCGTGCGGGCGATCGTCGAGCGCGCCTACACGGTCGAGGAGCGGGTGACCGTCGAAGCGGAGGTCAGCATCGACGGCGTCGCCGGCGCGAACGCGTGGGCGCTGAACGAGGCGTCCCTCGATCGCACCAATAGGGAGCGGATGCTCGAGATCGCGGTCGCCGTCGACGGCCGGCCGCTGCTGCGCGTCGGCTGCGACGGCGTCCTCTGCGCCACGCCGACCGGCTCAACGGCGTATGCGTTCTCGGCGGGCGGTCCGATCGTCTGGCCCAACGTCGATGCGCTCGTCGTGGTCCCGAACGCCGCGCACGCGCTGTTCGCGCGACCACTCGTGGTCGCGCCGACATCGATCGTCGACATCGATCTGCTCAGCTTCGGCCACGAAGCCGTGCTCAGCTGCGACGGCCGGCGTTCCGTGCCCGTGCCGCCGGGTGCACGAGTGCAGGTCCGCCGCGGCTCCCAGCCGGTCCGGATCGCCCGGCTCGGCAACTGGAGCTTCGCCGACCGGCTGGTCTCCAAGTTCCAGCTGCCGGTACGCAGCTTCCGCGAGGCTTCGTCGCCACCGGCGGACGAGCCGATCGCGGAGTGATCCCGCCGCACCATCCGATCGTGACGTGAGACTCGGCTAACGTGCCTCTCGTGCTGGAAGAGCTGCGCATCCGCGGACTCGGCGTCATCGACGACGCGGTCCTGCCGCTCGGTCCGGGTCTGACGGCGGTGACCGGCGAGACCGGCGCCGGAAAGACGATGGTGGTCACCGGCCTGCTTCTGCTCTTCGGCTCGCGGGCCGACACCGCGCGCGTCAGGACCGGCGCCGACCAGGCCAGCGTCGAGGGTCGGCTGGAGATCGTCGACACCGACGTGTCGGACCGGGTGCGCGAGGCCGGCGGAGAGCTCGACGACGGCAGCGGCTTGGTGCTGCGCCGTGTCGTGACCGCCACCGGGCGCTCCCGCGCGTACGTCGGGGGAGCTTCGGCGCCGGTCTCGGTTCTGGGCGAGCTGGCCGAACGCCTGCTCACGGTGCACGGGCAGTCCGACCAGCTTCGGCTCACGCGCCGATCCGAGCAGATCGGTGCCCTAGACCGGTTCGGCGACATCGACGTCGGCCCCTACGCCGGCGCCTACGAGCGATGGCGGGCCGCGTCCGCCGCCCTCGCCGACCGGGCAGCACGCGCCGCGGAGTTACGCAGGGAGGCCGACCTGCTGACCCACGGCCTCGCCGAGATCGACGCCGCGGCCCCCCAGCCCGGCGAGGATGCCGACCTCGCCGGGCTCGCCGGCCGGCTCGCGCACGCGGATGCCCTCCGGCTGGCCGCCCGCGCCGGTCACGACGCCCTTCTCGGGGACGCGGACGACCCGGCGTCCGACGAGGTCGACGCCAGCACCCTGATCGGGACCGCCCGCCGAACGCTCGGGCAACAGGCGGGTGCGGACGCCGAACTCGACGAGCTCGCGCAGCGCCTGGACGAGCTCGCCGCAGTCATCACCGACCTGGGCGGGGACCTGCTCGCCTACACCGAGCAACTCGACGCCGACCCCGCCCGGCTCGAGCAGATCGAGGCGCGACGCGGCGTCCTCGGCGGCCTCGTGCGCAAGTACGGTGACACGCACGGCGACATCGATTCCGTCCTGCGCTGGGCCGAGCAGGCGCGCGCCCGACTCGCTGAACTCGACGTCTCGGACTCCGCGCTCGCCGCGCTAGCGGCCCAGCGCGACGCG
>JAODNL010000423.1 GCA_025465405.1 Pseudonocardiales bacterium
AGTGCTTGCCGGCGTCGGAAGCCGTCCGCCCGCGAACTGTCTTCGGCGAACTCCGGCTACGACCGGCCGGCGAGTTGCTCACTGACCTTGAGTAGGGCGCTGTGGTCAAGCGAGCCGTAGCCCATGGCGCGGGCGGCGGCCACCAGTTGCGCGACCAGACCGGAGACGGGCAGCGCGACATCGGACTGGCGTGCGGCATCGAGCACGATGCCCATGTCCTTGTAGTGCAGGTCGATCCGGAATCCCGGCGTGAACTCGCGGGCGATCATCGAGTCTCGCTTGAGGTCGAGGATCCGGTTCGCGGCAAGGCCGCCGGCGAGGACGTCGAGACCGGACTTGGCGTCAACCCCAGAGGCGTCGAGCAGCACGATGGCCTCGCTGACCAGCGCATAGATACCGGCGACCACGAGCTGGTTGGCGGCCTTGACAACCTGGCCGGCACCGTGCCGTCCCACGTGCACGATCGTCGTGCCGAGCACCTCGAGGATCGGCTTGGCCGCGGCGAAATCCGCCTCGGTACCACCAGCCATGATCGACAGGCTGGCCTGCTTGGCGCCGGCCTCACCGCCGGACACCGGGGCGTCCAGCACGCGAACGCCGCGCTCGACGCCGGTCGTGGCCACCGCGATCGACGTCTCCGGGCGAATGGTGCTCATGTCGATTAGCAACGTGCCGGACGCAGCGTTGGCCAACACACCGTCCTCACCGAGCACGACCTGCTCAACCTGCGGGTGGTTGGGCAGCATGGTGATCACCACGGCTGCCTCGCGCACGGCCTCGGCAACGCTGGAAGCGCCCTTGCCCCCGGCAGCCACAAGGCGATCCACCGAGGCCCGGTTGACGTCGAAGCCGGTGACGTGGTGGCCAGCGGCGACGAGGTGTCCGGCCATTGGCGAACCCATGATGCCGAGGCCGATGAACCCGACTGCAGTCATGACTGTCCTCCATCACTGTGTGACTGCCCCACTCCGGACGCGGTGTGCAGCTGGGCTGTCGAGCGACGCTCACGTGGCAGCCATGCGACGCTGTCCGCGCTGGTACCGCTTGGCTTGTATTCCAGGCCCACGAACCCTCCGTATCCGTTGGCGGCCAGCCGTGCCAGGTAGCCGTCGATGTCGAGGGAGCCGGTGCCCGGCTCGTTACGACCGGGGGCGTCGGCGATCTGCACGTGGGCGATCCGCCTGGCGTGCGCGTTGACAATGGCATCCACGTCGTCGCCATTGACATGCAGGTGGTACAGGTCGGCCAGCATCTTCACGTTGTCCCTGCCGGCTCGGTTGATCACCGCGAGCACGTCGGCCGCCGTGTGCAACGGGTACTTCGGTGCTCCGCTGACCGGCTCGACCAGCACGGCGGCGCCGATCCGGGCCGCGGCGTCGGCGGCCAGCGCCAGGTTCTCGGCGGCCACCTCGTCCTGCTCAGCCGGGTCGACCCCATCGATCCGGTTGCCGTATAGGGCGTTGAACGCACGGCAACCCAGCCGCTCGGCGACGCCCACCGCAATGGCCACGTTGTCGCGGAACTCGGTCTGGCGATCAGGCCAGGAGACCAGACCACGGTCCCCGCCAGGCATGTCGCCGGCGAAGAAGTTCAGCCCGACCAACTGGACCTCGGCGTCGGTGATCGCCCGTTCGAACGCCGCCACCTCGTTGTCTGCCGGGACCGCCGCCGTGAATGGCCACCAGAACTCGATCGCGTCGAAGCCCGCGGCGCGCGCCGCGGCCGGGCGTTCGAGCAGCGGCAACTCAGTGAACAACATCGACAGATTGACGTCGTAGCGAAGCTGGTGCGTTCCCTCCATGCGTTGCCTCTGATTCCGTATAGAGAATATTGACGTTCATGATGAAGGCACGCCCGACGACCTGTCCGGCAAGGCTGGTGCCGGCCCCCGATCCAACGCCAGCACATCCAGCTCACCTGCCACCGTCACGATCGCCGAGACATCGGCCGTGTGTCCGGGAAACGGCGACGGCTAGCGGCTGGATGGCGTACGTGCTGGCGTCGAGGAGCAGAGGTGACAGGTGTACGTATCGACGCGCACGTCACGGCGCTAGCGCGGCGCGAATCTCGTCCGGCCCGGCGCTCACCGCGCCCCGTCTGAGAGGGTCTCGAGGTAGGCCAGCGCAGCGTCGACGCCGCCGCGTCGCACTGGTACTCCTGCCGCCGCCAGTCCCATCTCGACACCGCCAAGCGTCCCGACGAGAGTCAGGTCGTTGAAGTGACCGAGGTGGCCGATCCGGAACACCCGTCCGGCGAGCCGGCCAAGGCCTGTGCCCAGCGACATGTCGAAACGCTCCAGGATGATCTGGCGGACCTTGTCGGCGTCGTATTGTTCGGGCAGCAGCACGGCGGTGAGGGAACTCGAGTACTCCCGCTCGTCGGCGCAGAGCACCTCCAGCCCCCAGCCCCTGACTGCTCGCCGGGTGGCTTCCGCCTGGCGGTCGTGTCGGGCGAAGACGGCTGGCAGGCCCTCCTCCTCAAGCATGAGCAGCGCCTCCCGCAGCCCGTACAGCAGGTTGGTGGCGGGCGTGTAGGGATAGAAGCCCTTGCGGTTGGCGTCGAGGATGGGCGACCAGTCCCAGTAGGACCGCGGCAATCGCGCGCGGTCGGCGGCGGCCAGCGCCTTCTCGCTCACCGCGTTGAAGCCGAGCCCAGGGGGCAGCATCAGGCCCTTCTGTGAGCAGCTCACCGTGACGTCGACACCCCACTCCTCGTGCCGATAGTCGATCGACGCCAGCGAGGAGATCGTGTCGACCAGAAGCAGAGCCGGGTGACCTGCATCGTCGATAGCCAATCGAATCTCCGGTACACGGCTTGTCACCCCGGTCGCGGTCTCGTTGTGGACGACCATGACGGCCGCGATCGCGTGCCTGTTGTCTTCGGCCAGCCGCTGCTCGACAATCCGCGGGTCGACCCCGTGCCGCCAATCCCCCGGAACGAAGTCGACCACCAGTCCCAGCTTCTCCGCCATGCCGCGCCAGAGCGTGGAGAAGTGCCCGGTCTCGAACGCCAGCACGCGATCACCGGGAGAGAGGGTGTTCACCAGCGCCGCCTCCCATGCGCCGGTTCCTGACGATGGGTACACGACGACGGGTCCACTGGTCTGGAACACCGGCTTCAGCCGTTCGAGGAGATCCAGTGTCAAGTCTGCGAACTCCGGCCCCCGGTGATCAATGGTGGGTATGGCGATCGCGCTCAACACGCGATCCGGGACGTTGGTCGGCCCCGGGATCTGGAGGAAATGCCGCCCGCTGCGACTGGTCACTCGACTCGCTCCAATCTGTGGGTGCCGGTCCGCCGGCACGGTGCGTCGTGGTGGTCTGTGAACGTGGGCGGGTCAGTCGGCGCTGTGCTCGATCCGCGCGGGTTCGAACTCCACCACCGTCGGAAGGTGATCGGAAGTGGCCAGAGCGGTCTCGGTGCGGGCCACCCAGTGTGCCTTCAGCGCAGGCAGCAGGTGTCGGGTGACGCGGATGGCGTCCGTGCGCCGCGGCCCGAAACGATTA
>JAODNL010000424.1 GCA_025465405.1 Pseudonocardiales bacterium
ACGGGGCCAACGAGCAACGCGGAAGTCCCCGAAAATTGCTGGGGTAGAACGGTGGGCGCTACTGGGATCGAACCAGTGACCGCTCGGGTGTAAGCCGAGTGCTCTTCCGCTGAGCTAAGCGCCCTGAGGCTGCCTCGGCGGCCCGGATCAGGGTACCGACCGCGCGCGCCGCGGCGCGCCGTACCGTTGTCTGGTGCTCAGGACGCTGCGTCAACCGCGCTACGCGGCGCTGTCGGTCCTGATGCTGATCGTGGCGGGGATCTGCGTGCTCGCGGGCACGTGGCAGATCGCCCGGCTGGGCGGCAAGATCGGCGCGAATGACGACCTGCGCCGCAACGCTCACGCGGCTCCGGCCGCCGTCCCGGACGTGCTCCCACTGGTCGGCCAGACCGCCCCGTCCGCGCGCACGGTGCAGTACCGCCACATCACGGTCAGCGGTACGTACGATCCCGCGCACGGCTCTCTGGTGCGCCAGCGCACCGTCGACGGCGACACCGGCTACCTCGTGCTGACCCCGCTGCGCACCCCCGAGGGCGTCCTGCTCGTGGTCCGCGGGTTCATCTCCGGCACTACGTCCGACAGCACACCGTCGGTACCCACGCCGCCGACCGGCATCGTGACCGTCAGCGCGCGGGTGCAACCCGCCGAGACCCGACGGGATGCCGCCGCGTCGCTCCCGGATCGCCAGGTCGAGTCGATCAATCCCGGCCAGCAGGCGGCACGACTCGGGGCGCCGGTGTTCGACGGGTACGCGGAGCTGCTCTCCGGGCAGCCCGGCGTCGGCACGCTGACGGCCATACCCGATCCGGATCTGTCCAACCCGGCCGGGGGTGCTGTAGAACCGCAGCACGTCGCCTACATCATCCAGTGGTACCTCTTCGCGCTGCTGGCGCTCGCCGCGCCGATCGCGATGGCCCGTGCCGAGACGCGCCAGCACGTGACGCGCGACTTCGACGAAGTGCCTGGCCCCGACGCCGGTCCTCCGCCTCAGTCGACGCCCGAGCAGCTACGGGCCGCGAAGCTCGCTGACCGCTACGGCCGGGCGGTGCGGTGATGGACGCCGCGGCCTGGGACGAGCGCTACCGCACCGCCGAGCTGATGTGGGGAGTGCGGCCCAACCGGTGGGTCGAGCAGGAGGTCGCCGGGCTGCCACCGGGTCGTGCGCTCGACCTGGCGTGTGGCGAAGGCCGCAACGCGCTGTGGTTGGCGAGCCTCGGCTGGCAGGTGATCGCCGTCGACTTCTCCGCCGTCGCCCTGGACAAAGGCCGCACGCTCGAGGGCTCGGCCGACAGCCACCCACCCGTCGAGTGGGTGGTTGGCGACGCGACCGCGTACCGGCCCGCACATCGCGTGGACCTTGCCCTGGTCTGCTACCTGCAGCTCGTCGCCGACGAGCGCCGTCGGGCCATCCGGGGCGCCGCGGACGCACTCGCTGCGGGCGGCACCCTGCTGGTGGTAGGCCACGACACGTCGAACATCGCCGAGGGCACCGGCGGGCCGCCGGATCCGCGGGTGCTGTTCACCGCGGCCGATATCGTGGCCGACCTCGACGGGACGGGGCTTTCGGTCGAGCGGGCCGAGGCCGTACGCCGGCCGGTCGACGGCGCCGACCGTCCGGCCATCGACGCGCTGGTGCGCGCCCACCTCCCGACGCCGTGATCAAGACCGCTGAACGGCCCCGATAGCGACCATTCGCTGGTCTTGATCACGGCCGATAGCGGCACGCCTAGTGCTGCGACCGGGCCAGGCCCAGCGCGGCGATCGCGTCCAGCCAGCCCTGCGGCTCACGACCCTCGCCGGGCTGGTTCATCTCGGTGAAGCGCACGATGCCCTCCTTGTCGACGAGGAACGTGCCCCGGTTGGCGAAGCCGGTCGTCTCGTTGAACGCGCCGTAGGTCTGCGCTACTCCGCCGTGCGGCCAGAAGTCCGACAACAAGGGAAAGTCGTAGTTCTCCCGCTCGCTGAAGATCTTGTGCGAGTAGCTGGAATCGACGCTGATCGTCACCACCTGCACGTCGTCGTTCTGGAACGCGGGCAGGTCGTCGCGCACTGCGCACAGCTCGCCGGTGCAGATCCCGGTGAAGGCCAGCGGATAGAAGATGATCAGCACCGCCCGGGAGCCGCGGAACGAGGACAGCGTGAACTGCTCGTTGTTCTGATCCCGCAGCGTGAAGTCCGGAGCGGCGTCGCCGACAGCGATCATCTCTTCGCCCCTCCGGAGCGGCGGCCGGCCAGCCGGGCCGCGGACCACTCGGGGCTCACCGTGGTGATCGAGGTCTGCGACAGCCCGGCGACCGACGCGGCCTCCGCGATGTCGGACGGCTCGACGTATCCCGGCCGTCCGCGCTTGGGCGTGAGCAGCCAGATGAACCCGGAGTCGGCGAGCGGCGCGATCGCGTCGACCAGCAGGTCCGCGAGATCGCTGTCGCCTTCCCGGTACCAGAGCAGCACCACATCCACGACCTCGTCCGAGTCCTCCGCGACGATTTCCTCGCCCGTCTGATCCTCGACGAGGCCGCGCAGTTCGTCGTCGACGTCGTCGTCGTACCCGATCTCCATGACAATCATCCCCGGCTGGAGACCCATCCGCTCCGCCATACCCGGTGCACCCCCGGACGGCGAGCCCGTGCTCACGTCGACATCCTCCTGAGACTCGATTCGATTGACGGTCATCCTGCATTACCCCGTGGTAACTCTCCAGCCGACCCTAGCGGCAATTCGTGGTGGACACTGGACGGGTGACTCGTGACCGATTCAGCATCATCACCGATGGCCTACCCAGCCAGCTTCCGGACATCGATCCTGACGAGACCCGTGAGTGGATCGAATCGTTCGACGCCGCAGTCGACTCCGAGGGCCGCCAGCGGGCCCGGTTCCTCATGCTCAAGCTGCTCGAGCGGGCCCGGGAACGCCAGGTCGGCGTGCCGGCGCTGCGCAGCACGGACTACATCAACACGATTCCGCCGGAGCGCGAGCCCTGGTTTCCGGGCGACGAGGACATAGAGCGGCGCATCCGCGCCTACATCCGGTGGAACGCGGCCATCATGGTGTCGCGCGCGAACAAGACGGTCGGCGTCGGCGGGCATATCGCCACCTACGCATCGGCCGCGTCGCTGTACGAGGTTGGCTACAACCACTTCTTCCGCGGCAAGGACCTGGCCAGCGGCGCCGGCGACCAGATCTACTTCCAGGGTCACGCCGCACCGGGCATCTACGCGCGCGCATTCCTCGAGGGGCGGCTCACGGAACAGCACCTGGACGGGTTCCGGCAGGAGATGTCGCGGGCGCCGTACGGCCTCTCGTCCTACCCGCATCCGCGGCTGATGCCAGAGTTCTGGGAGTTTCCCACGGTGTCGATGGGGCTCGGCCCGATCGGTGCGATCTACCAAGCGAGGTTCAATCGTTATCTACACGCCCGCGGCCTCGTCGACACGTCGGATTCGCACGTCTGGGCCTTCCTCGGCGACGGCGAGATGGACGAGGTCGAGTCGCTCGGCGCGATCGGCGTCGCGGCGCGCGAGGAGCTGGACAATCTCACGTTCGTCATCAATTGCAACCTGCAACGTCTCGAC
>JAODNL010000456.1 GCA_025465405.1 Pseudonocardiales bacterium
CTGCTCACGCTCCAGCAGCACCCCGACCAGCGCGACCTGCTCAACGCGGCGTTCGACGAGCGCGTCGACCTCGCGATCAACGAACTGTTGCGCTGGAAGCCGCCGCTGACGCACTTCCGTCGCGTGGCGAACCAGGACATCGAACTGGGCGGCAAGACGATCAAGGCTGGCGACAAGGTCGTGATGTGGTACGTGTCGGGTTGCCGCGACGAGGAGGTGTTCGGCGACCCGTTCACGTTCCGGATCGACCGCAACCCCAACCCGCACCAGGCGTTCGGAGGCGGTGGCATCCACCTGTGCCTCGGCAGCGCGCTAGCCAAGCAGATGATCAAGTCCGCGCTGCGCGAGGTGCACGATCAGCTGCCGGACCTCGAGATCGGCGAGCCCGAGTACATGCTGTCCAACTTCATGCAGGGCGTCATGAAGCTGCCTGCGACCTGGCGGCCCAAGGCGTCGTCATGAGGGTCGTCGTCGACACCTCGCTGTGCGAGGCGCACGGAGAGTGCGTGGCCGTGGCGCCGGAGCTGTTCGATCTCGGCGACGACGACGGCGCCGTCCACGTTGTCGGTGAGGCGTCGGACGAGGCGCTGCGTGAGAAGGCCCGCGGCGCCGAGCGGGTGTGCCCCGTCGGTGCCATCCGCCTCGTGATGCAGGACGTCCTGCAGTCCTGAACCGGCTCGGACGCTAGCCCGCGCGGTAGTAGCGGGACACCGCCTCGGCGCGATTGGCGGCATCGAGCTTGCGCAGGATGTGCTTGACGTGCGCCTTGACAGTCGCCTCCGACACGAACAGCCGGGCCGCGATGCGGCGATTGGTTTCGCCGTTCGCCATATGCATCAGCACCTCGACCTCGCGGCGGGTGAGCCGATCGAGCAGACGGTTGGCGGACTGCAGGAGGCTGCGCGTGGAAGGCACCAGGAGCTCGGACTCCTGATCAGCGTTGTCGAACGCCGAGTTGCCCTCGCCGAGGAGGGACGAGCTCAGGCTGCCGAGGCCCTCCATGTGCTGGCGGATCCGGTCGAGTTGCTCGCGGTAGTAGAGGCTTTCCAGGGTGATGCTGAGCCCGGTCGAGAACGCATCGAGCAGGTCTCGGTCGAACTCGTCGACCGGATTTCCGCCCGGCTTGGTGTCGGCGTGGATGAAGCCGACGACCGAACCTTTGGCGATGATCGGTGCGACGACGTAGGAGACGGGCTGAACGAGTCGCACGAGCTCGGGATGCACCCGATCGTTGTGCTGCGCGTCGCGGATCAGCAATGACTTCCGCTGACGGACGAGTTCGCACTCGACCAGCCTGGCGTCGATGACGCGTGGCGTTCGGTTGCCGACGTCGACCATCGCGTCGGCCAGCTCCTCGTCGCCTTCTGCGTAGGCCGACCGCGGGATCCACTTGGCGTCCGAGATCTTGGAGACCAGGCATCGGTCGAAACCGAGCCGGGCGGCCTCGATCGGAGCCCTCGACACCAGCTCGGCGACTGTCCCGATCTGTCGGAGGTTGTCGATCGCGACGCGCACGTAGCTGACGGCTTCCGCGCGCCGCGCGGTGACGGCCTCTTGCAGCATTACCTGCGCCTGCCTGAGCTGGTCGAGCGCGGAGAGCTGGCTGACGTGCTCGCCCGCGGTCGCGTCACCGTCGTGCAGGCGTTCCGTGACGGCCCGCAGTGCCGCTTCGAGCACCATCTGTGCGTCGTCGGCGGTGTTGATGCCCTCGGCGCAGGCTCCGTTGCCGGCCCAGCCGATGGTCTCGGCGAGGCGCTCGAGAACGGAGCGGACGATGTTGACTTCCATCGCGATTCTGGAGCTCCTTCCGGATGCTTCGACCGAGACGTCTGCGACGTGATCTTGGGTCAATGTCGCCTGCATCAGTGCCTCCTCGCCGACCGTCGAGCCCCCGGTGGGCCGCGAGCTCGCCACCTCATTTGGACCGATCATCCGTTTGGACCGATCATTTATATTGTCGACGTTGCGACGTTACTACCCGCCGTGTCGCGCCAGCGTGAGGTAACGCCCCACCGGCACCACCCGTACGGGGGGCAAAGCTCCCCCTTGCGGGTGTGTCTCGATCGCGCCCCATCGGCGACGCTGCTGCCAGTCGAATCGACAATGGAGGAATCCGTGGACATCACTGCTGCTGTGGCTCGGTCTGTGTCGGGAGAGTTCACCCTCGAGCCGCTCACCCTTGGCCCACCGGGACCCGGTGAGGTCCTCGTCCAGATCGTCGGCGTGGGTCTGTGCCACACGGACGTCGCGACGCGTGACGGGGTGATTCCGTTTCCGATGCCGGGCGTGCTCGGCCACGAGGGCAGCGGCCGGGTCGTGGAGGTGGGCCCGGGCGTGACCAAGGTGGTGCCGGGTGACCCGGTGGCGCTGTCGTTCTCGAGCTGCGGCAAGTGTCCGGCATGCGCTTCCGGGTCGCCCGCCTACTGCCACATGTTCATGCCGTTGAACTACGCGGGCGCCCGGTTGGACGGCACGTCCCCGCTCTCGTCGCCTGCGGGGGAGCAGATCGGCGGCATGTTCTTCGGCCAGTCGTCGTTCGCGACACACGCCATCGCCGGCGAGCGCAACGTCGTCAAGCTGCCCGAGGACGCGCCTCTCGACATCGTCGGTCCGCTCGGCTGTGGCGTGCAGACCGGTGCCGGGGCGATCATGCGCTCGTTCGCCGCGCCCGCGGGTTCGTCGCTCGTCGTGCTCGGTGCCGGATCGGTCGGGCTCTCTGCCGTTCTCGGGGCAGTCGTACAAGACCTTGCGCACATCATCGTCGTCGAGCCGTACGAGAGCCGCCGGACACTCGCCCTCGAGCTCGGCGCCACTCACGTCATCGATCCCGCCGCCGGTGACCTCACCGAGCAGATCCGCGCGCTCGTCCCGGACGGAGTCGACTACGTCTTCGACACCACCGGTCGACCGGACGTGATCGAGGCCGCGACCGCAGGCCTGACGAACCGCGGCACGCTCGGGCTGGTCGGCGTTCCCAGCGACCCTGCTGCAGCGGTCAGCTTGAACATCATCGGCACGATGATTCAAGGGCTGACGGTGAAGGGGATCGTCGAGGGTGACAGCGACCCCGACAGCTATCTTCCGGAGCTTCTCGCGCTGCATGCCGACGGCCGGTTCCCGTTCGACAAGATGATCACGAAGCTGCCGTTCAGCCAGATCAACGAAGCCGTCGAGCTCCAGCACCGGGGCGATGCCGTGAAGGTTGTCCTCGTTCACGAGTGACGAGCACGTCCGAGGCGTTACGCCGCTTCGCTGTACTCACGCAGTTTCGCGGCGTAGGTGACGTTGAACTCGGCGTACCGCTCACGGAGTCGGTCGCCCGGCCAGTCGTCGGGCAAGAGCGAGGGTGGCAGACAGGCGTCGACCAGCAGATGGCGGATGACTTCGGTCGTCACGATGAAGCCGTCGCGGAGGTCGGCTACCGCGTCGATTGCTGCCTCGAGTCGCCGGGCCTCGGTGGCCCAGGCGCGCAGCTGCCAGAGCGACTGGGCCAGTGCGGGGGAGTCTTCGTTCTGGCCTTGGAAGAAGGTGCACTGCTCGATGACGACGTCGTGAAGATCGCGGACGAGGTTCGCGGGTCTCGTCCACACTCCTTCCCGCAGCTCGGCGAGCCGGAGCTGCGCCATGCTCTTGCGGAGCGCGACCCGCTCGGCGAGGGGTCGGGGCGGCGATGTGACGATGGCTATCTCCCACGTTGCGTCCCATTGGGTGGTTTCCGGGAAGCAGCTTGCGTCCTGCCAGGCCTGTCGGTCGATGAGTCGCTGGGTCAGGCCGTAGACGCCGTCCGAGGCGCGCAAGTCGCCCGTGCTGACCATTCGAGACACGGCGGTGCGGATGGAGCGTTCTGCGATTCCGAACAGCGCCCCGACTCGGATGAGTGCGCTGACCGGCAGCTCGGGCGGGTAGTAGCCGAGCAGCGTGCTCAGCACGACCGAGCGAGCAGTGAGCGGCTGGATGGTCGGAAGGTGACGGTCAGTCACGCCTGAAGACACGGTCAAGGCTCCATCGCTCCTTCGCGATTGGTCCGATGATTCTATGTAGCAACCATCGACGGAATCCGACTTCGGTGTTACAGTACTGCATCACGCAATGTTATTGCGTGTCAGAGGCGCAATTCGTACGCTCCGAGGAGGCACCCCGGATATGAAGGCGACGACCGAGCCGTCCACGATCGACCTGGCGCTTTCCCAGCGGAGCCTGCCGTCGGCCTTCCTGGCCCGAGCGGCGGCAAGCCCGACCAGCGTCGCGTTGCGTGCGTTCGGATCCGAGCGCTATCTGACTCTGGGGGACTGGTCTTCCGAGGCGCAGGCCGTGGCCGGCGGCCTGTCCGCGCTCGGCGTACGTCGCGGCGACCGGGTCGCACTGCTGCTCGGTACGGTCATGGAGTTCCATATCGCCGACATGGGCGCGCTGCTTCTCGGGGCGATTCCGTTCTCCTTCTACGTCACGTCCCCGGTGTCGCAGCTCCTGGAGATCGCCGAGAACGCACAACCGCGGGTGCTGATCACCGAGGCCGCGCTGGTGGACAAGGCACGGGCGCTCGTCGCTGAGTACCCGTCGATCGAGCACCTCGTCGTCATTGAAGACGATGCGGCGACGGGCGGGGAGCACAGCCTGGCCGCGCTCAAGGCGCTGTGCCCGGCGGACTTCGACGCGACGGCGTGTGCGGACGCCGCCGACCCGGACGACATCTGCACGCTCGTCTACACCTCGGGCACGACCGGTCCGCCCAAGGGCGTGCAGTTTCGCCATCGAGCGATGCTCGCCTGCTTGGATTCGATCCGGCAGCGGTTCGCGACGTCCGAGCGCGATCGGGCGCTGTGTTACCTGCCGATGGCCCACGTCGCCGAACGGATCTTCGGACACTACGCAGCGTTCGTGTACGGCTACGAGGTCAGCTCGGTGCCCGACCTCGCGCAGCTCGGTGCGGCGCTGAACGCGGTCCGTCCGACGCGCTTCTTCGGTGTGCCGCGCATCTACGAGAAGCTGCTCGCGGCCGTCCATCGGGCCATCGAGGAGTCCCCGCAGCGCGATGAACTGCGCCGGGCGCTGCTGTCCAGGATCGACCACGTCCGCGCCGAGCAAGCAGGCGAGCCCCTTGCGGACGCGGCCACCGACGAGCGCGATCGGGAGATCCTGCGTCCGTTCGCCGCGCTCATCGGACTCGACCGGGCTCACTTCGTCGCGGTCGCCGGCGCGCCCAGCTCGCTGGACGTGCTCGTGGAGGCAACGGCGCTCGGGATTCCGATCAACGAGTTCTACGGATCGTCCGAGGTCATCATCGTCACATGCAGCCCGCCGGATCAGATCAAGCTGGGGACGGCCGGGACTCCGTTGGCCGGTGTGCGGCTTCGCCTCGGGGACGACAGTGAAGTGTTGATCGCCGGCCCGACCGTGACGCCGGGCTACTTCCGCGACCCGAATCGCACGGCCGAACTGCTCGAGCCGGACGGCTGGTTCCACACCGGCGACATCGGCCGGATCGACGACGACGGCTACGTGCGGATCGTCGATCGCAAGAAGGCACTCATTATCAACAGCTTCGGCAAGAACATGTCGCCCGCCAACATCGAGCAGGCCGTCAAGGGCAGCCAACCGTTGATCTCGCAGGTGCTGGCGTTCGGCGACCGCCGACCGTACAACGTCGCGCTGATCGTCCTGGACCGCGACGGCCTTGCCGCCCTGATACACCACCTCGGCCAGCAGCCGAGGAGCTTCGCGGAGATGTCGCAGCGCCCAGAGGTCGTCCAGGCGGTGGCTGACGCTGTCGAACTCGGAAACCAGCGGCTGTCCCGGGTGGAGCAGATCAAGAGGTTCCGCGTCCTCGACCACGACTGGGCACCGGGCAGCAACGAGCTGACGCCGACGTCGAAGCTGCGCCGACGCGACATCGAGACCAAGTACGCCGCGGAGCTCGACGCGCTGTACGCCGAAGGAGCCTCATGACGAAGGTGATCTACGAGAAGCGTGGCGAGATTGCCTACATCACGCTCAATCGTCCGGACAAGCACAACGCCATCGACACAGAAACCGACGACCTGTTGTTCGACGCGTGGACGAACTTCCGCGAGGACGACGATGTGCGCCTAGCGATACTGACCGGGGCCGGAGCGAAGTCGTTCTGCGCCGGCGCCGACCTCTCCTCGCATGTCGACGGCTGGCTGGAAGGTGGACCGGGTCTCGGTCGGAGCATGTTGGGTCGCGGGTTCGCCGGACGCATCACCCGGGGGCTGCACCGGACCAACAAACCGATCATCGCGGCGCTGAACGGCTGGGTCATCGGAGGCGGCATCGAGCTGGCGCTCGCCTGCGACATCCGGGTCGCGGCCTCGGACATCCAGTTCGGCTTCTTCCACATGCGCCGAGGCATGCACTTCGGCGACGGCGGCATCGTCCGACTCGTGA
>JAODNL010000480.1 GCA_025465405.1 Pseudonocardiales bacterium
CCACGAGGCCCGCGAGTTCGTGGGGCCGCACGAGCGCCGGCTTCCATGTGGTCGTCAACGGGTTGTCGGGTAACCCGGTGCTGGACCTGCTGTGTCGATCGTTGCTCGACATCCACGCGGAGCGCACCCAGACGCAGTTCCCGGTGAGCGAGCGCGGTGACGTGCGGCGGGCCCACGAGCGAATCGCCCAGGCGATCATCGACGGTGACGCGGACCTCGCCGAGGAGCGGATGCGCCGCCACGTCCAGAGCCAGATCACCCACGTCCGGCAGTCGCTGCCGGAAATGCTGGACGAGCTGATCGACTGGCGCTGACGCCAGGCCCGGATCTATAGCGATCATGCGCCTAGATATGGGATCATGACGCTGTGACAGACGTCCTTGCCGGCCACACAGTGACGGTCAGCCTGACAGTCAACGGCACGGCTCATGAGGTGGAGATCGAGCCGCGCGAGCTGCTGGTCACGGTGCTGCGCGAGCGGCTGCGACTCACGGGCACGAACATCGGCTGCGAGACGACGTCCTGTGGCGCGTGCACCGTACTGCTGGACGGACGGTCGGTGAAGTCGTGCACGGTGCTTGCCGTCCAGGTGCATGGCCGGGACATCACGACGATCGAAGGACTGGCGGGTCCGGACGGACTGCACCCGGTGCAGGAGGCGTTCCGTCGCTGTCACGGCCTGCAGTGCGGGTTCTGCACGCCCGGCATGGTGATGGCCGCCGTCTCGCTCATCGACGAGGGCCGTGCCACGGACGAGAAGTCCGTGCGCCTCGCACTCAAGGGCAACCTCTGCCGGTGCACCGGCTATCACAACATCGTGCAATCCGTGTTGTCAGCGGCCGAGGTGATGAAGGAAGCGGACGCATGATTCCCGCCGCATTCGCGTATCGGCGTGCTGAATCGGTCGCCGAGGCCATCGAGCTGCTCGCCGAGTACGGCGACGAGGCGAAGCTGCTGGCCGGCGGGCACTCACTGCTGCCGATCATGAAGTTCCGACTGGCCGCGCCGTCCGTCGTGATCGACCTCGGCGGTGTGGGCGGACTCGACTACATCCGCGCCGACGGCGATGAGATCGCGATCGGTGCGCTGACCAGGCATGTCGATCTCGAGACTTCGGCCGAGCTCGGCGCGGCGGTGCCGTTGCTGCGGCATGCCGCAAGCGTCGTCGGCGACTGCCAGATCCGGCACCGCGGCACCATCGGCGGGTCGGTCGCGCACGGCGATCCGGCCGCCGATCTGCCGTCGGCGTTGATGGCGTTGCGCGGGACCGTCGTCGTCGAGGGTCCGTCCGGACGGCGCGAGATCCCCATCGACGACTTCTACCTCGGGTTTCTGGAGACCGCGCTCGGTCCGGACGAGGTGCTCGTCGAAGTGCGCGTTCCTCGCCGAGGCGACCGTCCCTGGGGCTTCCAGAAGTTCCGCCGGCGCAGCATCGACTGGGCGATCGTCGGCGTGGCGTACCAGAGCGAGGATGGCGGCGGCGGGATCGGCCTGGTGAACATGGGGCCGACCACGCTGCGCGCCGCCACCGCGGAAGCGGCGCTTCGGGGTGCTGCCGCTCCGGATGACGTGGCCCAGCTCGCCGACGCCGACGCCGATCCGATCGGGGACGCCTCCGCGACGCCGGAGTACCGCCGACACCTGGCCCGGGTACTGCTGGCCCGCGCGCTCGCAGGCGGCGCGTCGACCTGAGGGTCGGCGCCGCCTACCAGGCGATCGGAAGGGCTTCGAGGCCGCGCACGATGTGGTGGTCCTTCCACGCGATCGGACCGTCGATGCGCATCGTCGCGAGCATCTCTTGCGCCAGCAGCCTGAACGTGCTGACGGCCTCGCCGCGAGCGAGGCTGGCGCCCAGACAATAGTGCTCGCCCAGGCCGAACCCGATGTGTGGGTTGTCCTGGCGGGTGATGTCGAACTCATCCGGGCGCTGGACGTATTCGGGGTCGCGCGCAGCCGAAGCGACGAGCGCCAGTACGAGGACGCCCTGGGCGACCGTGCCGCCCGAGGGCAGTGTGATGTCCTCCAATGCGACGCGGGGGAGCGCGTGCAGCACCGGCGTGGCGAACCGCAGCATTTCCTCGACCGCGGACTCGGCCAGCTGGGGTTGCTCGGCGAGCAGGCGCTGCTGCTCCGGGTGCTCGAGCAAGCAGTGCAGGCCGTCGGCCATCATGTTCGCGGTCGACTCGAACCCGGCGTGCAGCAGTTCGGCGAGGATGCCGATCAGTTCACGCTCGGAGAGGCGGTCGCCCTCGGCCTCGGTCGCGATCATGGCCGACATGAGGTCGTCCTGCGGTGCACCGGCCCGGCGCTCGGCGACCAGGTCACGCAGGTAAGCGCTCAGGCCGACCATCGCGTCCATCTTCTGTTTGGTGAACTCTTCGCTGGCAGTCTCGTTGATGTGCTCGAGCAGCACGCTCATCCACACCCCCATCCGCGCGTGGTCCTCGTGCGGAACGCCGAGCAGCTCGCAGAGCACCCGGATCGGCAGCGGATAGGAGAACTCCTCGAGGAAGTCCATCGAACGTGGCTGGCGACGTCGCGCGAGAACGTCCTCGGCGACGCTCATGATCCGCGGCGTCCAGCGGGCGATATTTCGCGGCGCGAACGGCAAGTTGACGATGCGGCGCAGGCGACGATGGTTCGCGCCGTCCTCACACACCAGGCGCGTCGTGTACTGGTCGGCTGCGTCGCCCGCCGGCAACGCGGAGGTACGCAACGCCGCTTCGCGCCGACTGAGCCGATCGTCCTTGAGCACGCTTTGGCAGTCGGCGTAGGTCGATATCAACCAGGTACCGGACGACGTGCGAAGAACAGGTGCCGTTTCGCGCAGCCGCTGGAAGAATTCCCATGGATTCGCGCGAGTATCGAAGTCCACCAGGAACGAGTCGGCCTGGGCGACGAGATCGGGGGATAGGGCGACGGTCACGGGACCTCCGGGGTTGGCGCTTCCTCAGAGACAAGAATAATGGTAGTCATGTATTTTCGACAGGGGCAATGCGTGAAAGCTGCCCCGTAGAGGTTGAGGAGCACCGGGTGGCTGCAGCGCTCACACTCACCGCCGTCGGCGACATCATGGTCAAGCGCGACGACCCGCGCAGCGCGTTCGAGCTGGTGCGGCCGGTGTTCGAGGCGGCCGACATCAACTTCGGCAACTGCGAGTCGACCTATTCCGATTCCGGTTCGCCCAACCCCGCGACGCGCGGCGTCGTACAGGCGAATCCCGACCAGGTTGAGGGCATTGCCTGGTCCGGCATCGACGTCATGTCCTTCGCCAACAACCACCACCTCGACGCCGGCTACGAGGCGTTCTTCGAGACCCTCGAGCACCTGCACGCGAACGGCATCGCCACGTGCGGCGCGGGCAAGAACCTCGACGAGGCGCGTGAGGCGGCGATCATCGAGCGCGACGGCACCAAGGTGGCGTTTCTGGCCTATTCGACGATCCTGTTCCCCGGTTACGAAGCCCGGCCCGGGAAGGCAGGCTGCACGCCGATAAGGATCATCACCGACTACGCGATGTCAGAGATCGAGCAGCCCGGCTGCGAGGCCGTCGTCACCACCGTCGTGCATCCCGACTCGCTCGCATTGCTGCGCGAGGACATCGACCGAGCCCGCGAGCGGGCTGACATCGTGGTGATCTCGGTGCACTGGGGCATCCACTTCACACCCGTCGAGGTCGCTGAATACGAGTCCGAGCTGGGGCGCGCAGCGATCGACGCCGGTGCCGACCTCGTGCTCGGGCACCACCAGCAC
>JAODNL010000511.1 GCA_025465405.1 Pseudonocardiales bacterium
GATGGACTCACGGCCATGACTGTTGGCGTGCCCGGCACCGTCGCGATCCGGCGATGCGTCGACAGCACCTCTGCGCGTGACCCGAGATTCTGGACATCTGTCTGGTCATGTACGGGGGAGTTCATCGCGAGTGAAGGAAGCATTCGCATCGACTCTGTACGGCTGTTCCTCCACGGGGACAGTCGACCTGGACCGGTCGTGACGGGCCGGGTGAGTGGTCCTGGCGCGACGTGGGTGTGGCCTGGTGGCGAGATCGAGTGGCTGGCCGCGGTGCTGTTTGCTGTCAGCGTGCCGTTCGTGGTGTGGTTGGTAATAATGCGTTGGGCGGTGGAGGTGCTCGAGCCCCCAGGCGGTTGGCCGCCCCGTCCGCGACCGAGGTCCGGATCGGATCGAGCGGCAGCACGTCTGCCGCAGATGGGTAATCGAGCCCGACGACGACGTCGGCGCAGGCGGTAGCAGGACCGCCCCGGCCGGCTGTTTCCAGACGCTCATTGACATGACCGCGCGGATAGCGGCATGTGAGGATGTCCCGCTGTGCCTTCGGGATGCCTATCGAAGGGGATGTCCACCACCTCGCGCTCCTATGAGAACTTTCCGAAGCTGATGATCATCTGGGCAAAGTGTCGGATGGGTCGGGCACGATAACGCCATGACTGAAAACCCGTTTGTGAAGTTCGACCGAGCAGTCGCCGTCGCCGACAGCGTGATCGCCGCGGTCAAGCAGGACCAACTCGGCGATCCGACACCGTGTACAGAGTGGTCCGTGCGGCAGTTGATCAATCATGTGGCGACCGGGAGTCTTATGTTCGTTAGCATGGTCACCGGTGGACCCCGCCCCGACCGCAACCAGGACCAGCTCGGCGACGACCCGCTTGGCGCGTTCCGGGCCACCGTTCGCGACCTGCGTGCCGCGTTTTCGGCCGAGGGCGCGCTGGACAGGATCTATCCGACGCCGTTCGGGGATGGCCCGGGCGCCGTCCTGGTAAACATGCGAGTCATCGAGATGAGTATTCACGCGTGGGACATCGCGAAGGCCACTGGGCAGTCCACCGACTTGGACCCGGAGTTGGCCGAGTGGGGGCTGCGCTCGCTTCGCGACGCCGTGCCGGCCGATCGTGCAGGCAGTCCGTTCGGCACCGAGCAGCCTGCCCTGGAAGGCGCCACCGCTGCTGACCGGCTGGCGGCGTTTGCAGGCCGGGCCGTTCAATAACCGATGTGACGGCCACTGGCATAAGCGACGGGCTGTCTTTGAAACAGCCGTAGATACGAATGGTCACGTACGTTGTGCGCTGGGGCTACCGCTGCGCGCGCTCAGCGGCAAAAGAGTGTGTTCAGCGAGTGTGCTACCGCTCCGCCAGCGACGCCGGTCAAGCTGGCTGTGTTGCGCCGCTCACCGGCGATGTGCGTGTCGCCCGCGGAGTGCATGGTGGAGGATCGCGGAGTGGATCTGCCGCTGACGGAGTTCGACCCCGAATCCGACCGCTCTGATCGCTGCGGTGCCGCCTGCGCTGGACGAGCCACTGCCGGAAAGGGTCGTGATGTGCTTCTTCCCGGAGGTGGTCAGCGGCTTGGTGGTCAGCCATGGAGGGCGACATATCGGTGTGTTCTCCCGGGAGCTGGGTGGCCACGAGATCTATCTGGTGAAATCGGGCAACATTCCGGTCGCCGTCTTCCACCCAGGCGTGGGCGCGCCGCTCGCCGTGCAGCACTTCGAGAAGGCGATCGCTGCTGGAGGCAGGGCCTTTGTCGCGTGCGGCGGCGCGGGTGCCGTCCAACCCGGTCTTGCCCTCGGCCATGTCGTCATCCCAACCGCCGCGGTGCGAGACGAGGGCACGTCCTTCCACTACGCAGCACCGGCCCGGCTGATCCAGGCCGATCCGTCGACGGTGGCGCTCTGCGGCTCCGTACTTGTGGAGCGCGGCGTGCCCCACACGACCGGAACGACCTGGACGACTGACGCTCCCTACCGGGAGACCCCCACGAAGATCCAAACCCGTCGAGACGAAGGCTGCCTCACCGTCGAAATGGAGACCGCAGCCTTCCTCGCCGTCGCCCAGTTCCGGGACGTGCGCTTCGCGCAGTACCTATACGCCAGCGACGACATCAGCGGTGAAGCCTGGGATCGTCGCGGCTGGAATACCGCGAACGCGCGAGCAGACCTGTTCCAGCTAGCGATCGACACAGTTGCACGGCTCTAGCCACGGCCTGCCTGCCTTCAGCCCGACTGCCGCATAGGTAGCCCATCGAAGTCGGGCCTGGACGCAAGCACATCAAGGGCGTCCGCCCCCTAGGAGATCCGCCGGTGCACGCTCTTCGACAAGCCGCGCGCATCGCGGCATGTCCGGTCGTGCTGCTTACTCGTCCTGCTCCCGCCGCCACGTCTCCGCCACCGTCGTGTGACGATCCCGGTCGAGGAATGCCGCCCGCCTCTGCCGGCGTTGGGTGCTCATGACTTCTTCGAAAAGGCGGCTTACATGACCCTGGACGACGCCATAGCGGCCGTCGAAGCGACCCTGGACTCCGCGCATCTCCGCGTTGACCGCAGGCGGGCGCGGGAGGATGCGGCGTCGTACCTCCTGCTGGTCCTCGACACCAGCGGCGGCCGGCGCGACGAGGGACCGGTCGCCAACGGGCCCCGCCTGGTCGACAAGCACAGCGGCGAGGTCACCAGACTGACCGTGCCCGACGCGCTCGCCCGAGCCGAGCGAATGGCGCTCGTCCGGTCCTGAGTGGCACGTTTGCCGACGACGCGCGCGGCAGTCCGTGGCTCACCGGCGTCTCCTCGTCTTCAACTGAGCCGCTTGGCCGCCGCGCCCACATCGGCATGACCGCGCTGATCGCGGCATAAGCGGATGTCATGCCGGGCGACGGTGCCGTCCGATCTGCTTTCGACGGTCCTGGATGCGCGAGGCGTAACTGATCCTGTTGGGGTTGAACCGAGGATGCAGGCACTCGCGCGGGTGCGGCAGGCGCTCCGCCCGCCGCACCCGCGGCGGCGGGCCGGTCAGCCGTTGAGGATGCTGTACACAGTGCTTGGCGCGTCGGCGATGGTGCCCGTCGGCTTGCTGATGTTCTGGTGCGCTCCGTAGCCGCTGAACGTGATGTCCAGCGAGAGCCCGGGGTCGATGCCGCTACCGTCGGTCTTAAGCTCACTCGGCCGGCCGTTGCCGTCCAGGGTCGCGGTGAACGGCACGGATTTCGCCTTGTCGCCGACCTTGCTGAGGGTGGCGCTGTCCGGTTCGGCGGGTCCCTTGACGCTGGTGAGGTCGATCGTGCC
>JAODNL010000533.1 GCA_025465405.1 Pseudonocardiales bacterium
CCTGCGGCCCTATTGCTGCAACGGTTGCTTGACGTCGCCCGCTGCGGACTTCGCGTGCTCCGCTGTCTCGTTGGCTGCCTGCGCTGCGGTCGACTTGACGCTCTCGACGGACTGTTGCAGCGGCTCCTGCAGGTTGCCCGCGACTTCCTGCGCCGTGCCCTTCAGCGTGTCGGCTAGGGCACCGGCCCTGTCCTCGGCCACCTTCGCCACATCCTGCTCGGGCTGGCTGGCGGGTACGAGCGAGGCCGCCAGCCATCCGACTCCGAATGCAATCATTCCCGCCGCCAACGGATTTCCTTGGGTCTTCTGCCGAACCGACTGAGGTGCCTGGGACGCGGCATCGCCGATACTCGTCGCCGCTGAGCTGACTGCCTGCTTTGCCGATTCCGCCCCTGAGGTCAGCGCACCGGGATCATGCGAAGTCCCCATCACCCGGTCCCTCATCGACATCGCGCCGCCCTTCATGCGGTCCACGCGGCGACGAGCGGTCTGTGTCGGGGATACCTTCGCGCCGAGCCGGTCTACGTCCGTGCTCAGGGTCGCGCGCGTCTGCTCGATCTCTCTCTGGATCTGCTCTGGTGTGCTCACAGTCGTTCTCCTCACTGGCCTTTGAGCGCATCGGGGATCTGCTGGACGGTCTCGATCGTTCGTTCGGGCCTCGGGCGGACCGTGCGTAGCGTGGCCCGGCCGGTGCCGAACAGAACGGCCGCGATCACTACCCAAACCGCCGCGACGATCAGCGCGGCCCAGCCTTGATCCATCACGTTGGCCAGGCCCCACCACAGGGCGATAGACAGGAACAACGTCGCCATGTAGCCGGCGAAGCCGGCGCCACCGAGCATTCCTGCGCCCTTTCCAGTCTTCGCGACCTCCTGCTTCATTTCCGCCTTCGCCAGCTCGACCTCTTGACGCATCAGCGTGGACAGGTCACCGCTGATTTCGGAAAACAGCTCGCCGAGCGACGCCCGGCCGACGTCGTCCGCTCGTGCTTCGGCAGGTGCCCCCAGCTGTTCCGTGCCGTGTGCGGAGGCGCCGTAGGGAGCGCTCACGGGGTGCCCCCCACGTAGCCGCTTGTCATGCCGGCCGCAGGTGCGTCGTAACGCACGGCGTCGGTCACAGCCCGGCTCGGCGGGACAGGCGCTTCAAATCCAGCCACTGCCGTCGGGCCGTCCGGCGGGGGTTCCGCATGTCCCGAGTCGTCAGAATGCGCGGCCACCACACCTCGCGTCAGACGACCAGCCATCGCACCCGCCGCGACAGAACCGAGAAGGAAGACGCCTGGCCTGCGGCTGGCAAAGGTTCGCACCTCGTTCAGCACGTCGCCCGGCTCGCGGCGATCCAACCAGTCGGCGACGCCGTGCAAGCGATCCTGCGCCCGTCTTACCAGCTCCGTGGCCGGTCCCGGCTGCTCGCTGCGTTGCGCCATGCCCTGCAGCTCGTCGACGAGTGAACGCAGGTTCATCACCAGGTTGCGCTGCTGCGCGCTCGCCTGCTGGCCGACCTGAGCGCGCGCCTCCCCGATGAGGTTGCGCGCCTGCACCTTGCTGTCCTCGGCGACGTCCTTCACTTTGTCAGTCGCCGTCCGGGCGACTTCGCCGGCACCGTGCTTGGCTGCCTCAGCCGCATCGGCCGCCTTGTCGGTCAGCGGTGGGGCGCCGTGCGGAGCGGCCGTCGACGGTCCCGTATAGGTCTCTTTCGAGTATTCGGTCATGGTTCCCCCGAGATCACTCACGGCGGCGACCGCAGCCGCACGCCGGAGCGGTGACGATTCACCGCTCGGAACACGGGCCCGTCCGCGCCGGCAGCGAAGAGCCCGTATCGACTGCGTCTGTTTGGCAGCATCGACTGATTACCCGACGAGCTGGAGGACGTAACGACTCGTAACGCCGGCCGGCGATCCCCGATGCCGGCACGAGATCTCAGCGGGAAGCGAGTCCCAGCGGGCTCTCCCACGGGAACGGCCACGGGAAGATGCTTGCTCCGCTGGTTGCCCAGGCGAGCCCGAACCACACGCTGTCGGTGCCCGACCAACGCCGGATGATGATCTCGTACGTCGCGCCGCGCGTGGCCGCGAATTCGACGACCTCGTAGCTGTTGTCCCACGATGCGGCCGCGGCCACCTGGACACCCTGGCTGTTGCGGACGATGAGGTCGAGGTCGACGGTCAGCGTCGAGGCCAGCGGAAGCCCGAGGATCGAGGACACCGAGCTGTCCCACGCGAGCGCGACCTTGACCGTCGGCGTCCACATCAGCTGCGGAACCTGCACGTGATAACGGAACGTGGTCAGCCGGTCGGCGCCGATATCGGCCGAACTCAGCGTGCCAACGTCCCAGCCCCGCGAGGTCGCCGGGGCGTTGCGCCAGCGACGCTGCTGGGCGACGCGCACGCCGGATTCGGCATCGACCGCGCCCGCGCCGTCGGACGCATCGGAGCGGCTGGCGACGTCGTTCCACCAGGTGCTGCCCGAGACATTGCGGCCGGCGCTGGCGAGCAGGATGGCGCGGCACCCTTCCGGCCATGAACACAGCACGGGATCGACGTCCTGCAGCAGCGCGGCGACGCCGGCGGTGGCCGGGGCGGCGAAGCTCGTGCCGGACATGGTCTGACCGTTCGCGGTGACACCCGTGCCGTTGGCGGCCAGCTCAGGCAGCTCGCGGTCGCCGTGTGGCGACGCCGGATTGCGAAACACCGAGTCGCCGGACATCGCCGACGCGGTGTCGTTGTGGTTGCCGATCGCAAGAGTGTTGAAGCCCTTGTGGTTCACGAACTCCGACGACGGTGGCTGGATGTTGTCGGCGTCGCCCTGCCAGAAGTTGCCGGCGGCTTGCACGATCGTCGGATACGGCCAGTGCAGCGCCAGCCAGTCCTTCAGCACGTCGTCGGCCTGCAGGCCGGAGCCGCCGGGTTCGCTGTTGCGGTGGAAGCTCTGGCTGATGACCGTGCAGCCCTGGTTGGCTGCCCACCGCAGCGCGTCGTTGTCAGAGCTGTTGGCCGAATACAGCTGGCAGTCCGGCGCATGGCCGTGCGGCCGTCCGGATTCGGTGTTCTTGATGATGGCGTGGGTCAGCCGGGCATGGTTGCTCGCGGCGGGCGTCGACGTGAACCGTCCGGCGAGGGTCAGGTTGGTGGTGTCGCTCGGACCGTCCTCGAACACCGCCACCCGGACGCCGGTGCCGTCGAATCCGAGATTCTGCGCCCGGTCCGAACGCGCCACGGCGATCGAATCGCCCAGGTCGGTGATCGCGCTGCGGTCGTCGAGGAACACCGCGCCCACCACATCCGACGTGGCCAGCTTGCGCACGTGGGCCGCCGGAAGGGTGGCATGCAACGCCGGCACCGAGTCGTCCAGGCGGTCGCGTATCTCAGCGCCGAGCCGCTTGAGTCGCCGCGACAGATCCGACGTCGCTCGACGAGCGAGCGCCGTGCGCTCGACCTCGGCAGCATGCGGTTCCTGCAGACGCCGGTCAGCCGGCTTGTCGTAGCTCGTCTGGTCTTCCACGATGCGGGGCCAGACCACAACCGCCACCTGCTCGTCATCCGCCACGGTCTCCAGGTGGCGCCACAGGGTCTCGTGTAGAGAGCCGAACAGATCGCTGCGGCGCTTGTCGACCGCGGCCAGGATCGCGGTGGCATCGACGCGTTCGCCGTCGGCGCCGAACGCGAGTTCCACTGCGTCGCCTCGCTCACGGTGGACCGCTTTGACCAGCTCGAGGTACTGCTCGCCTTCCGCGGGCTCGGCACCTGGCGCCAGCCGGGTCACGGCCAGCGCGCCGACCGACAGGTGCAGGGCGTGCTCGACGCGCAACTCGGGTGGCACCGCGCCGACCGGGGCGCCGATGATGAACGCGACGGTGACGGGCTCGACCACCCGCTCGCCCTGGGTGTCGAGGAGTTCACCGATGGCGAGTTCGTACGCGCCGGGTTCCAGGCGGTCGGTCGCGACCTGCACGGCACGACCACGCTTGGTGACGTCGACGGCGGTGTTGCGCCAGGCCCCGCGGGCCGCCCGCAATCGCACCGCGCCCTGAGCCGAGCGAGGATCGACGGCGCGATCGCTGATGATCTGGAGCATGGTGCCGGCAGAGATGACCTCTCCCGGAGTGAACGAGAGCTTCAGCATGGTGTCCATACCAGAGACGAGTCGCAAGCACCGTTCCTGATACGAGGAGCAGGCCGCGCTAATGCGCGAACGCGTGGACTCTCGGCCTCACGGCCGAGTGGCGCCGATGGTCACTAGACGCGGGCGGATCGCTGGAGGCGGCGCAGCTGCAGGGCTATCGACATCTCGGTCACGCCGCGAAGCAGGAAGCTGACGCCGACTACGATCGCGATTGTCAGGATCGCGGCGCCGAGGTCGACCAGCAGCACGATTCCCGCGATGACGCTGAGCACGCCGAGAAATCCCCACCAGAGCCGGCTGTCAGGCACCGAGAACGCGCGGGCGAGGTCGGTGGCTCCGCTGAGCAGGAACCACAGCGCCGCGACGAGCGCGATCGCCGCGACCCCCGATCCCGGCCGGAACAGACAGACGATCCCGGCGATAGCCGTGATCGCGCCGAGCCCGATCGGCCATCCCCCGCCGAACCCGGCTGAGCGAAGTCGCACGCCGAATGCGATCGACGTCAGCCCCGACACAAGCAGGATCGCGCCCAGTATCAGGGCCAGGACGAGGACGGTGGCGCCGGGCCAGGCCAGCGCGAGCACGCCGATCACGAGGTCCAACAACGCAACCGCCGCCAACCGGGGCCACTGGCGCGTCACCTGGCCGCCGAGCGGGATCCATCGCACCTGTGTCATCGGACTGCCTCTCTCGAGAGCCTCGCCCATCTCGAACGCTACCCCCGCGGCCGAGTACGGCGGCAACGCTCTGCCTGGGGAGACCGAGTGGGATGCTGCATGTGTCGACATCGGAAACGAGGACTCCACATGAGCGACGGCTCGCAGCAAACGATCTTGGATGCACTCAGCAGTGATCACCGCGCAATCGAGGCACTGCTCGACGACGCCGCCCTCGCGGACGTCGGCGAGGACGGCGACGCGGCCCGTGCGCAACTCGTCATGGCGGTGATTCCGCACTTCGTCGCCGAGGAGCAGTACCTCTATCCAGCGGTTCGCCGCCACGTCACCGACGGCGACGCCCTCGCGAACACAGGCTATGCAGGCGACCGGGCGTGCGAGCAGATGCTGAAAGACCTTGAAGGAACCGACGTCACCGCGCCGCAGATCATGACCACGATCGCCGAAGTGCGCCGGATGTTCCATGAACACGTGCGCCTGCAGCAGGAGACGATCTTTCCCACCCTGGCTCGGGACTGCGACGTCGCGCTCCTGTTCGAACTCGGTGACGACGTCCTCGGCGCCGAGTTGCTCGCGCCGACCCGGCCTCGCCTCATCGCGACGTCCTCCCCCGGCGTCAACAAGTTGACCAGCATCGTCGAAGGATTCATCGACCGCGTCCGGGACTCGTACACCAAGCGGGGCGTCGACCCCGAGCTACGGGGCCTTCCGCATCGCCCCAGATAGCCGACCGCCCGACAAGATCATTGCGATAGATCATGCGATCGTGCGGCCAGGCCAGCACGATCGCATGATCGTCGGGGCGGGCCGCCCCGTGCTACTCGGCCTAGTACCAGTGCCGGCGACCGCCGATTTCCCGACCCGCTGTTCCGGCGATGGCCAGAACAGCACCGACGACGATCGCGAGGATTCCGAGAGTCCAGACGATCGCGATTTTCGCGACGAAGCCGATGATCAGCAGGACAACTCCCAGGACGATCACGACAACCTCCTATTGATGCATGGCCCTTGCGGCGTCAGCGAGATGTCGTTACCCCGGCGTGAGGTAGATCTAACAGCCGTTTTCGAACGGCTGATCCTGGGTATGGATTTCCCGACCAGATGAGTGGCCAGTGTCATCGGCCCGGCGAGGGGATTTTCCATGGGTATCGGCGGAAGCTTGCTACTGATAGCGGTAGGTGCGGTGTTGAAGTTTGCCGTCCACACGCAGAACACGCACGGTTTCAACGTCGGCACGGCCGGAGTCATCCTGATGATCATCGGTGCGGTCGGGCTGCTGATCACATTGGCGTGGATGACCAGCCGCCGGCGTACCGATGTGATCCAGCGTGGACCCGGCGGTGCGGTCGGCACCACCTACGTCACTCCGAACGACCCGGTCAACGGGCCGTACTGAGAAGCCCACCCTGAAACGGATGCCGAGTCGCAGCCCTGCGCGTCAGTGTGCGCGCAGGGCTGCGATTCCGTCGCCGTGCTGTTGCGCCAGCTCCTCGACGTCTAGCAGCGCCAGCCAGAGCAGTCTCACGAATGCCGTCTCGGGCAACTCGTCAACCAGCGCGAGATCGGAGAAGTGGATGCCCGATCGGGCGGCGAGGATGCCGGTGTCTTGGTTGAATTCGAGAACTGCCGTCGACAGACCGGTGTTGGCCTTCGTGACGTAGTCACAGCACGCGTCGCGATACTCCAGCGGGATCGGGTCTGGCCACACGGAGTAGAACATCACGCTCTGCGACGACCCGATCACGAGCGCCAGCGTCGAGCGGCCACCGGGAGCGGCCGACTTCACGACTACCTTTTCGACGTCCGCGTCGATCTCGATCTCTCTCGGCACCTGCCGCAGGGCCGCCACCAGCCGGCCGAACAGATCGTCGTCCGGGTCCGCGCTCACCCGCCGACCGACGATGACGCCGATGCCTTAGCCGGCCGCGGTGGCAGGGCCGGTGCCTTCTTCGGACGCGGCGGCGGGGGCGGCGGCGGCAGCTTCTTCGCCTTCGCGCTGATGAGTTCCTTGACCATCGCCTTGATGATGTCGCGCCACTCCGCCGAGGTGCTCGGGTCGTTCGAGGCCTTGAGCAGATCAGGGATCGGCAAGCTCTTTATCGTCTCTCCGAAGACGGTCTGCTGTTGCTCGCTCGCTCCCGCGAACAGCACCTTGTCGCCGACCTTGCACAGGACGCCGGCGCCCTTGGCCTTGGGCACGTTCTTGGGACCGGTCTTGACGGCGGTCTGAGCGACGGAGCGGTCGTAGCTCTCCTTGCTCTTGAATGCCATCTGCAGCCGCCACTTCCAGTCGCGGTCCTTGCCATCGAGTTCCTTGCGGTCGGCAGCGAGCTGCTTGGCCCCGCTGTATTGATCAACGGTCTCGTTGACGGAATCCTTGACCAGGTTGACGGTTCCCTTTGCACCGGCCGCGACGGTGTCCACGACCCCGCCGCCGATCTTCTTGATCGTCTGGTAGGTGGTCAGCGGGTCCGCTCCGACGCCGATCTCGAACAGCGCACGCTCGCGCAGCGTCGTCATCGGCAGGTCCACGACGTCCTTGGCGCTGACGCCGTACGTGTTCAGGAAGTTGAGCGCGACCGGGTCCTTCTTGCTCTTGGCCTGCATGATGATCGCGTCCATCGCGAACGCGGGATCCTTGCGCATCTGAGCCTCGGCGGCACCTTCCAGGGCGCCGATCGAGTCCTTCCGCGAAGCCTGGGCGGCCATGGCCCGCAGGTTGTCGTCGACCATGTGGCCGATGGTGTGCAACAGGTCGAGCGCCTTCATGCCGGCCTGAATCGCAGCTGGGATACCGAACCCACCACCCGTGGCGAGCGTCGTGATGTTGGTGACGGTGTCGCTCACGGCCTGGATCATCGACCAGACGGCCTGTTCGTACTTCTTGTCCAGCGCCGAGATCATCAGCTGTAGGGGCCGGACCAAGACGTCGACCGTCGCGGCGTTCTCCTTCGCCGTCCGGAGTGTGAACAGCCCCTGGTTCGCCTTGTCCTGCTGCGTGCCGAGGTCGCGGATGCGCAGGATGCCCGAGATCATGTTGGTCACCGACGTCACGATGCTGAAGCCGGGGAGCACCTTCGCGACCGCACCGGCTACCCCGCCGTCGATGACGGCGGCGAGCTTGGCCGCATCGCTGCCGAGCGCGGCCAGCGTGGATGCCGTGTCGGCGGAGGCCTTGGTCGCGACAAGCACCGTCTCGGTGTTGGTTTTGTCGTTCGCCGCACCGATCGCCTTGATCGCCTTGACCATCGCCTTGGAGCCGGCGAGGACGTCGTTGAAGATGCCGGTGACGGCGCCGATTCCGCTGGCGACCTGCGTGTCCACGGAAACCTTGCTCGCTTTGAGGCTGTCGGGATCACGGATGCCGTGCTCGAAGTTGGACTTCGCGTTCTCCGACGCTTTGACGACGCCGCCCACGATCGGCACCTTGGTCGCGCCGGAGTGTGACACGAGGTCGCTCTTGCCCTCGATCTTCGCCAGTTCGGCGTCCTTGGTCGCGCCGCCGGCCTTGAAGCCCGCGCTGACGACGCCTGATATTGCGGAGACGATCGGACGCGCGGCGCCGGCCGCCGACAGCCCGCGGTCGGCCACATCGATGTCGGACATCGATGCCGGCTTCTTCGCGGCGCCGGCCTTCAGTCGATCCCGCGCCGCCTTGCGGGCGGCCTCCTCGACCTTGGGGTCATCGGGCCGCTTCGCGGCGACGTCCGAGTCGGCAAACGTCCAGACCGTCTCCGCGTTGTTCTCGGCATCCTTGGGAGTGAGTCCCGATGCGAGGTCGTCCTGGATTTGAGACTCCATCTTCTCGTACAGCTGCTCGAGCTCGGGCGCCAGCAGGGTGCCGCGCTTGGCGGCAAAGTCTGTGTTGATCTTCGCCTGCGTCGCGTCGACACCATCGCCGGTGCGCTCCGCTCGGATCTTTTTCGCGAGTCGTTCCGATGCCGTCTCGCGCGGGGGCCGAACAGCACGCAGCGGCGCGGACGGTTCCGGCAACCAGGATTGATCGAGCCATACCTGCTGGTACGCGGCGTCTTCGGCCGCGTCCGGATCCATACCCTTGGCGACCATCGCGGCGAGTGTCTGTGCCTCGACTGCGAGGGCCAACGCGAAGTTCGCCTGCAAGGTGCGCAACGTCTTGCTTTCCTGCCCGGTGGAAACCGCACCCGTCTTTGCGAGTTCGTCTTCGCCGATGGACTTGGACGCGAAGGTCTCCTTGGTTATCTGGTCCTCGAGAACGCCGCGCATTTGTGTTCCCGTGCTGCGCTCGGACTTGAGGTTCTTGTCTTCCGCCTTCTCCCTGACCTTGGCTGCGGCCACGGCTTCCTTGGCCGCGAGTGCGTCCGCCTTCTTCTTCTCGGCCGCGCTCGTCTTCTGGGCTTTCTCCGCCGCGCTCTTTTCCTTCTTCGCTGTCTTGTCGGCAGCGGTCGACGCGTCGTCCTTCCCGAACGGCCACCAACGCTGCACGTCCCCGCTGGGCCGCTGCAACGTGTGCGCGAGCTCGTGCGCGAGCACCTGCTCGCCGGCCGCGGACTCCGGCACGAACTGGTTGCGGCCGAAGAAGATGTCCGTGCCGGTGGTAAAGGCGCGCGCGGACACGGCGTCGTTCAACGTGGCGGATTGCTGGTCGTCGTGTACCCGAACGGCCGAGAAGCTGGTGCCGAACGCAGTCTCCATCCGGTCGCGGACCGACGACGGAAGCGGACGTCCGCCGCCACGTCGTCCTTCGATCGCGGCACTGGTACCGGCGTCCAGCGCGCCGCCGGCCAACCCGACCACCGCCGGCCCGCTCGGTCCCGGCGAGCGCCGCACCCGATCGCTGCCGGGTGACGGCTCGTGCTGGCCGGTGGAACGGCGCAGGCGCGAGAGCGCGTTGTCCGCCATCCGGTCGGCTTCGTGCTCGACCCGATCCTCCGCGTGGCCGACCATCATCGGCTGCACCGATATCGGAGCCGGTGCGACGGGGGCTGCCACCTCAGCCACCTGAGGTGTTCGTGCGAGCACCGCAGGCGCTGCCTCGGTGGGTTGGCGCGTGAGCTCTGCGCCCATGCCGCACATCCGATCCCGCTAAGCGCCGCGGTTAGGTTTTCGTGAGGTTGATCTTCCCATCGTCGCGTCAGCCGCGTCAACGCGAACACCCGAGGGCATACGGCCCAACTTGATGTATTCCCGTCGAACCGACGCGGCAATGTGACGAGATCCGACCTTCGAGCCCTCCGCGACCGCGGCGTAGGCCGCCGACAGGACGATATTGCGGATGTCGCCGCCCGCCAGCTCCGTCGACGCGGCCAGCTCAGCTACGTCGACCGGGTCATTGGGATCGGTCCCACCGAGGTCCTCGAGGTGATGGCTCCATAGCCGCCGCCGGGTCTCCTCATTCGGATCGGGAAAGGTGACGATGAAATGCAGCCGACGGGCGAACGCCGGGTCGATGTTGCCCCGCAAGTTGCTCGCGAGCACGGTGATGCCGTCGAACTGCTCCATGCGCTGCAGCAGGTAGGCGATCTCCTGGTTGGCATACCGGTCGCGGGCATCCTTGATCTCGGAGCGAGAGCCGAACAGCGAGTCGGCCTCGTCGAAGAAGAGCACGGAATTCATCGACTCCGCCTCGGCGAACACCTTCTCCAAGTTCTTCTCGGTCTCTCCGATGTACTTGTCGATGATGCTCGCGAGATCCACCTGGTACAGATCCATGCCCAGCGAGTCGGCGATCACATGCGCGGCGAGCGTCTTGCCGGTACCCGGCGGCCCGGAGAACAGTGCGCAGATTCCCGTTCCCTTGCCGCCCTTGCCGTGCAGTGGTCCGAGAGCGATCACCTCGTCGCGGTAGCGCGCCCACTCCAGCAGCCGCTCGATCTCCTCCAGCGCATGACCGGAAAGCACCAGATCGTCCAGCGTGACCGATGCGGACGGGTTGGCCCGGATCGAGCGTCCGCGACCGAGCTGGCGGATCGAGGTGCGGATGCGTTCGGTGCTGATTCCGTTTTCGGCATAGAGCTCGGCCATCTGCCGGGCGTGGCGACCGACCGCCACGATCTGCTCCGGGGACAGCGGCATCGCCGTGATCTCCCGATCGGCACTTCGCCCGCCCAGCACGGGAATCCATAGCTCCTCGCGCTCCGCGACCGACATCCGCGGTGCCGACACGGTCAGTGGCAGTTCGGTTGTCCATTGCGGATTCCAGGGCTCGGTGCTCACCGCCAGGACCGGTACCGCCGCCCGCGTCAGCTCGGCGACGTGAGCCCGCTCCGCGGCGACAAGGACGAGCACCATGCCATCCAGCCCACACTCGAGCAGCAGCGCGGCAACCGCGTCATCGGCGGCGACGGCCGCGGGCAGCCGGGACAGGTCGGCGATCAGGCACGGCACGCCGAGCTCACGGCAAGCGGCAGTAGCCATGGCGGCTCCCGCGCCTCCGAACGGTGCGTGAATCCAGACGAGGCGATGGCCTTCAGCGACTGCGGCCGACACGACAGCCGTCCCGTCGACTTCGACCGGGACAGCATCGAGCAGCACGGAGAGCAGATAGGCGGGCGGCAGGCCACCGCCGGCGATGAACGCGGCGAGCCGTTCGGGGAGGACGAGGCGCCGGGACAGCAGCACATCGGTGCCTTGCAGTTGCACGAGACCGAATCGGATCAACCGCGACAACTCGCTGAAATGGACCCGTGCTTCGGGTCCGGTGGCCGGTCGGCCCGACAGCTCGAGCGCAACCGCGACCGTCGGCCGGCCGGGTCCGTCGTCGCCCGCGAGCAAGCCGAACAGCACGTGGGCAGCCGTGGACTGCTCCGCGGCCGCGGCAACCTCCAGCAGCGCGGCTTCGACGCCGGACAGCCCGAAACGGTGCCCGATTGTGGCGATATCGTGGTCTTCGTCCACGGCGACGTCGATGGAATCGGTGCTCAGGACGTCCAGGGCGGCAGTCGCAGCACTGCTCGCGGGCCATTGGGAGCCGCGCCGCTCGACGGCGTGATTGAGCCGCTTCAGCAGATCATCCATCCGTCACCGTCCTCGAGAAGACCTTGAGAAGACGCGCCGAGGCTAGCCGATCTTCGACTGACCCACTCGGCAGAAACGCACAGGAAACCACTCGATGTGCGTCTCGCATGCCTGGCCGGGCAACCGCTAACGGAACCTGCGCTCGAACGCGTCCAGGGCGGAGACGACCTTCGGATCGGACGTCGCGTTGTCGATGGCGTGCACGAGCTTCGTGTATGCCGCCAGCTGCTGATCGACCGCGGTCTTGGCGTGGTCCAGTTCCTCCTGCGTGTAGTCCTTGCGGCCGAGCATGTGGATATCCTTCCGGAGTCAGTGAGCGGACCGGCGTGATCCGCGGGTGCTGAGAGGTCCATATGAGATCGGGCGACGCGACGTGCGTACTGATCTATGTTGACCCGAATCAGCCCGGTGCGGCCTGTTCGCCACGCCCGATCCCGTGACGACGTGCCCGACGCGAAGGAGAATCGCATGAGCCAGATGCGGCGCAGTCACTACGCCCCCGTGTGGGTGACACTCCTGCTGACCCTCGTCGCCCTGGCACTGGCCGTCGTCGCGATCATCTACTTCGCTGACACCGCCGACAAGCTGCCGTCCTTCTTCCCCGGGCACCAGGCCGGAAGCACCCACCATCACACGAAGCACGGTATCGCCGCGGCGATCGTGGCCGTCCTGGCGCTCGCCGGCGCGTGGATGAGCAGGGGCCAGAAGCGCGCCTAGTTTACGAGCCAGGACCGGGAAGGACGTCGATGTCGGTGGCGTGCACCGGTTGGTTGCAGTTCGCGCACCGTAGCTCGACGTGCCCGACATGACCGCAGGCGCGATGTCGATGAAGCACCGGCGGCCCTGCCTTGCCGGCCGTCCAACGATCGCCCCAGCGAACCATGATCAGCAGCAAATCGCAGAGCTCCGCGCCCTTTCCGGTCAGCGCGTATTCATAGCGCGGTGGGCGCGAGGTGTATTGGCGACGTTCGAGGACACCTGATTCGACCAGCCAGGTCAACCGCTCGGTGAGCACCTTCCGAGAGATCCCGAGGTCGCCTTGAATCTGGTCGAAGCGACTGATGCCGACGTAGATGTCGCGAAGGATCAGCGGTGACCACGGCTCACCGATGACATCAAGCGTGCGCGCGATCGAACAGGCCATGTCGCCGAACTTGGTGCGCTGCATCCTGCCGATCTTACCCGACTTAATTCCCTCAAGGAACTAACTCTGCTAGCGTCTCGGTTACCAGTTCCTTCACGGAACGCAGGCGCACAGGAGCCAGGAGGAGCGATGAATCCCATTCCCGATGAGGTACAGCAGTTGTTCCGCGCGCCCAACATCGCCCACATCGCGACGGTGCTTCCGGATGGGAGCCCGCACAGCGTCCCGCTGTGGGTCGGCAGCCATGACAACCACCTCGCCGTGCTGACCAGTCCACGCTCGCGCAAGGCCCTCAACCTCGAGGCCAACCCGCACGTCGCGCTGTCAGTGACCGACCGAGAGCAGCCGTCCCGGATGGCTCACGTGCGCGGAAGGTTCGCGCACCGCGTCGACGGACCCGATGCCTGGACGATCATCGACGAGATCTCCCACAGCTATATCGGTGCGCCCTACCCGTTGCGCACCGACCGCGTGATCTACCTCATCGCGGTAGAGCACGCCGCCGCCCACGCTTTCTGAAGGGGCCAGAAGCCCACGACATCGCGGTGACGCGGCGGTGCCGGCGGCCGCACTCAAAGGCCGAGCAGCGCGGCGGCTTCCTCGCGCATCTGCACCTTGCGGATCTTGCCGGTGACTGTCATCGGGAACTCGTCGACTATGTGCACGTACCGCGGGATCTTGTAGTGCGCGAGCTTGCCGCTGCAGAAGTCACGCAACTGTTCGGCGGTGAGCGGCGCGGCGCCTTCTCGCATCCGCAGCCAGGCCATCAGCTCCTCGCCATAGCGCTCGTCCGGGACGCCGATCACCTGCGCGTCGACGATGTCCGGGTGCGAGTACAAGAACTCCTCGATCTCACGCGGATAGATGTTCTCGCCGCCTCGAATCACCATGTCCTTGATCCGGCCGACGATCGCGACGTATTTCTCGTCGTCCATGGTCGCGAGATCACCCGTGTGCATCCAGCCGCGACGGATCACCTCGGCGGTCTTGTCGGGCTCGTCCCAGTAACCGATCATCACCGAGTAGCCGCGGGTGCACAGCTCGCCCGGCGTTCCCACCGGAACCGGCAGATCAGTGGTCGGATCGACGACCTTCACCTCGAGATGGGGGTGCACCCGCCCGACCGTTGCGACCCGGCGCTCCAGCGAATCGTCGGAACGGGTCTGCGTGGACACCGGCGAGGTCTCGGTCATTCCGTAGCAGATCGTGACCTCCTCCATGTGCATCTCAGTGATCACCCGCTTCATCACCTCGACCGGGCACGGCGAGCCGGCCATGATGCCGGTGCGCAGCGAGGTCAGGTCGTAGGACGGGAAGTCGGGCAACGCCAGCTCGGCGATGAACATCGTCGGCACGCCGTACAGCGAGGTGCACCTCTCGTCTTGGACGGCCTGCAGGGTGGCGGCGGGGTCGAATCCGGGGGCCGGGATCACGACACAGGCGCCATGGCTGGTCGACGCGAGGTTGCCCATCACCATGCCGAAGCAGTGATAGAACGGGACGGGTACGCAGATACGGTCCGCCGCGGTGTAATGGCACAGCTCGCCGACGAAGAACCCGTTGTTGACGATGTTGTGATGCGACAGCGTGGCGCCCTTGGGAAATCCGGTGGTGCCGGACGTGTACTGGATGTTGATCGCGTCGTCGAAGGAGAGCCCGACCGACCGCGCCGCCACGGCGTCGGCGCTCAGGTCCGCGCCATCGGCGATCAGCTCGTCCCAGCTGGGCTCGCCGATGAACACCACGTCGCGTAGGGCAGCGAGCTGTTCGCGAACCTCGTCGATCATCGCCCGGTAGTCGTTGGTCTTGAACGCGACCGCTGAGATCAGCGTGCCGATGCCGGCCTGGCGCAGTACGAACTCCAGCTCGTGCGTGCGGTAGGACGGGTTGATATTCACCAGGATCGCGCCGATGCGAGCTGTCGCGTACTGCACGAGGAACCACTCGAGACAGTTCGGTGCCCAGACGCCGACGCGGTCGCCACGCTCGATGCCTCGCACCAGCAGACCACGTGCGAGCTCGTCCACCGCGGCGTCGAGTTCGGCGTAGGTAAGCCGACGTCCGGTGGCGACCTCGACGACCGCTTCGCGATCGGCGTGATCGGAAACGCTGCGGCGCAGGTTCACGT
>JAODNL010000544.1 GCA_025465405.1 Pseudonocardiales bacterium
CAGCTCGTCCCGGCCGGACTGCACCAGGCTGTTGAGCTTGGCCACGTACTGCTCGTGCTCGCTGAGATCAGGCGTCATCGGGCACCCCTTCGGTTTGCCTCCGCGACGGTCATCGGCCGCACTTCCAGGCTGCGGCCGCGATGTGTCGCAACGGTTACCGAAGATCGAGCGTTGTGAGTCCGGCCGGCAAATCAACCGCCCGCGAACGGCGGCAGCACGTCGACCACCGCTCCGTCGTGCAGCCGCGTGGTCTCGGTCGCGTGCGTCCCGTCGACGAGAAACGATGCCACGGCGCAGACCTTGCCGAGCTCAGGGCGGGTGCCGAGCAGAGCCCGCAGCTCCTCCAGCGAGCTCACGGACAGCGGCTCCTCCGCATAGCCGGCGGCGCGCTGGGCTCCGGCCCAGTACCGCACCACGACGTCAGCCATACCGTCAGCCTGCCATGGGCTCCGGGTATGCGACGAGATCGGTGGCCTTGGCGGTGAGCCATACCGGCCGCCCGGGGATGAGCTGCAGCTCCGCGACCGCCGACGCGGTGACGTCGGCGAAAACGGTCTGCGCACCCACCGCGGTGAGCCGAATGCGGTCGCCGAGCGGCGCGAGCGCGGTGATGCTCGCCGGCCAGATGTTGCGAGCGCTGCTCGCGTGCGGTTCCTCGGCGTACACCGTCAGCGCGGACGGCCGCAGCGCCACCAGCACTCGGCCGTCCGCGGCGTCCGGTGCGACCAGCACGCCCCCGCCATCCAGCGCGACGACGCCCGCGGACGCGTGCCCCGCGTAGAGGTTCATGCCGACGAGTCGAGCGACGTAGGGCGTCCGCGGTCGACTGGTGATCTCCGTGGGGGTGCCCTGCTGGGTGATCAGTCCCTGTTCGAGGATGACGATCCGCGAGGCCAGCAGCAGTGCCTCGATCGGGTCGTGGGTCACGAACAGCGTCGGCCCGGGAAAGTCGGCAAGGTGCGCGCGCAGCTCGCCCTGTACCTCCGCATGGGTCTGTACGTCCAGCGCGGCAAGCGGTTCGTCGAGCAGGAGGAGATCGGGGTCGGCAGCGAGGGCCCGAGCGAGGGCGACGCGCTGCGCCTGCCCGCCGGACAGCTGGGCCGGCTTTCGGTCGGCGAAATCGGTGAGCGCGAGTCGCCGCAGCCACCCGTCCGCGACATGGCCGGCCGGCCCCCGCCGCATCCCCCGGCAGCGCGCGGCGAACGCGACGTTGGCGCGCACCGTCAGGTGCGGGAACAGCCGATAGTTCTGGAAGACCACGCCGACGGGGCGCTGCTCCGGCCGACGGAAGATGCCGCGGTCGGCGTCGTCGAGCACATCCTCGCCGAGCACGATCCGACCGGTGGTGACCGGCGTGAGCCCGGCGATGGCGCGCAGCAGTGTCGACTTGCCCGCTCCGTTCGGGCCGAGCACGCCGACCACCTCACCCGGCTCGGCGCCGACGTCCGCGTCCAACCGGAACGCTCCGCGCTCGACCGTGGCACACACGTGGAGCGCGCCGGAGACGGGTTGCGGCGGGCGGCCGGCGATGCTGGTGACCCGATCCGTCACGGTGCGCTGCCCGCACGCAGCCAGCGATCCCGCAGCGCCGCGAGCACGAGCACAGCCACGAGCAGCAGCACCAGCCCGAGTGCGATCGCCGCTTGCGGATCGGTCTCCAGCGTGTTGTAGACCTGCAGGGTCAGCGTGCGTGTGGTGCCCGGGTAGTTTCCGGCGAACGTGATCGTCGCGCCGAACTCACCCAGCGCACGAGCCCAGCACAGCACCGCGCCGGCGAGCACCGAGGGACCGATCAGCGGCAGCGTGACCCGCCCGAAGACGGTGATCCGCGACGCGCCCAACGTCGCGGCCGCTTCCTCGAGCCCCAGGTCGCTGGAGCGCAGCGCGCCCTCCACCGTCACCACCAGGAAGGGCATCGCGACGAACGTCTCGGCCACGATCACGCCGGCTGTCGTGAAAGGCAACGTGACGCCGAACCACTCGTCCAAATACCGGCCGACGATCCCGTTGCGGCCGAGCGCCATCAGCAAGGCAACGCCGCCGACGACCGGCGGCAGCACCAGCGGCAAGGTGACGAGAGCGCGCACCAGCGCCAGCCCGGGAAAGCGAACACGGGCGAGCACCCACGCAAGCGGCACGCCGAGGACGAGCGACGCAGCAGTGGCCGCGCTCGCACACTCCAGTGAGAGTCGCAGCGCCGTCAGCACCTGGCTGTCGGAGAGCAGCCGGCCCAGCCCCCGCCACGGCGCCCGCACGAGCAGGGCGAGCAGCGGTAGCACGAGGAACCCGAAGCCGATCAATGCCGGAGCCGCCAGCAGCATCGGCGGCCGCGTCCGGCCCGGCGCGCGATCGCGACGGATCCGGCGTGCGGCGGCGGGCGAAACCACGGCGCGCCTCAGGGTTTCTCGAACCCGTCGGCCACGAGCACGGCCTGACCCGCCGCGGACAGCACGAACGCGGTGAACGCCTGCGCACCCACGGAGTTCGGCGCGTGGCGCAGAGCCGCGATC
This sequence comes from Pseudonocardiales bacterium, assembly GCA_025465405.1. GTDB lineage: Bacteria > Actinomycetota > Actinomycetes > Mycobacteriales > Jatrophihabitantaceae > RYN-117. Next base: position 2,511 of record JAODNL010000544.1, read on the forward strand.
GGATACTCGGTCGAGGCGTTCACGTCGGCCGGGATGACGATGCCCTTCACCTTCGAGCCGGCGGTCCGCACGTCCGTGACGTACACCAGGCCGGCGTCGACCTCGTTCAGTTCGACCTTGGTGAGGGTGGACTTCACGTCCTGCTCGAGCGTCACCGGCTTCACTTCGACGCCGGCGTTGCTGAACACCGTCGCGGCCACCGAACCGCAGGGCACCTGTGGCTGGCACAGCGCGACCTTCACACCACTGCGCGCCAGGTCGGCGAGGCCGGCGATGCGGGCCGGGTTGCTCGGCGGCACCGCGATCTCCAAGACATTCTTCACGAAGTTCGACGACGACGACGCGCCGCCGGCGTCGACGACCTGCTGCATGTTCTTCGGCGACGCAGACGCGAAGACGTCGGCCGGCGCACCTTGGTTGATCTGCTGGGCAAGCGTCGAGCTGGCTGCGAAGTTCAGCTTGACGGAGACCCCGTGGTGCGCCGTCTCGAACGCGTGCGCCAGCGTCGTGAACGCCTCGGTCAGCGACGCCGCCGCGAACACCGTCACCGTCCCTGAGATCGCTCCGCCGGAGCTTCCACTTCCCGCCGCCGACGAGCCGCCGGAGGAGTCCCCCGACGAGGCGCACCCGGCTACAGCCAGTCCCAGGCCCGCGACGAGCGCGGCGATACGACGAGCGCCAGCCATCTAGCCTGGCACCTCCACCACGACGTTGGTCGACTTCACCGCGGCGATCGCCTTCACGCCGGGCGCCAGCCCCAGCTCGTCGGCCGCCTCGCGGCTCATCAGGGAAACCACCCGATACGGGCCGCACTGGAGTTCGACCTGCGCCATGACCTTGTCGCGGATGACCCGGGTGACCAGGCCGACGAACCGGTTGCGGGCGGACTCGCGGGCGACCGGCTCGGCGTCCGGCACGGGCGCCGCGACCTCCTCCGCGAAGCGGGCCAGCTCGGCGCCGTCGATCGCGCGCCGCCCGGCCTCGTCGGTCACGGTCGCGACCCGCCCGGAATCGGCCCATCGCCGCAGCGTGTCGTCGCTGACGCCGAGCAGCTCGGCGGCGTCGCGAAACCGGTATGCGGGCATCCGGCCATGCTACGAGGTCGATCCGCATCTGCGCCAGATCAGGCGTCTAGCTCCCGCATCTGCGGACAGCGACCGCGGTGACGTCGTCGTTGCGGTCAGCGTCCTGCACGCCCTCGACGAGCTCGTCCAGCGCAGTCTGCAGGTCGCCGGACAGCAGGCGCCCGGCCCGCTCGACGAGCCGTTGCACCGAGTCGTCGATGTCCTCGTCACGGCGTTCTACGAGACCATCGGTGTAGATCAGCAGCGTCGCGCCGACCGGCATCGGAAACGTCCTCGCGGATCGGGTCGGTACCGAGACACCGAGCGGTGGCTGCAGGGCTTTCTCCAGCACCTCTGCGCGGGCGTCGAGGCCGACGACGACCGGCGGCAGGTGTCCGGCGTTGGCGAGCGAGATCGTGCCGCCGGCTGGGTCGAGCAGCGCGTACACCAACGTCACGAGCTGCGTCTGCGCGTACCGCAGGAACATCCCGTCGAGACGGGTCATGACCTCGGCCGGGTCGGGATCGCTCGCCGCATACGCACGGACGGCGGCGCGCATCTGTGCCATGGCCGCGGCCGCGGCCACGCCGCGACCCATCACATCACCCACCACGACGACGATCCGGTCACCCGGCTGCGGCAGCACGTCGTAGAAGTCACCACCGACGTCCGTGCGACCGGCCGCGCTGTAGTGCACGGCGACATCCCAGCCGGGCACCGCCGGTCGCGAGTCCGGCAGCACCGCCTGCTGCAGCCGTTGCGCGGCCTGCCGCGTCTCGCTGTACAGGTTGGCGTTGTCGATGGCCATCGCCGCCCGACGGCCGAGGTCCTCGGCGACGGAGAGATCGGCTGGACCGTATCGCCGCCCGGACTCCGCGGCGATGATCGTAATCGCGCCGAGCATCCGGCCGCGCGCGGTCAACGGCACGATCATCGCGCTGCGCAGCCGGAGGTCGCGAGCCAGCTGGAGGTGTTCCTCGTCCCGGGCGCCCGCGACGAGCATCTCGTCGGTGATCTCCGGATACAGCTCGCTGGCACCGGTGCGCACCACGTTCGGCGATCCGGTCGGCGCGTCCGGATCCGACGGGTACCGGCGCTGAAGTTCGCGCGCCCATTCGACCTTGGCCGGGTCGACGTGCGCGACGGCGACGGTGTGCAGCACGCCGTCGTCGAGGATCTCCACGGCGCACCAGTCGCCGAGCGACTCGACTACGAGCCGCGCGACGTTCGAGAGCGTTGCCCGGTAGTCGAGGCTGCTCGCGAGTTCGACGGCGGCGTCGGCGAGGAACTCCAGCTTGGCGCTGGTGTCGCTCGCGGCGGTAACCGCCTCGACCCGCACGATCGCCTGTGCGCAGGTGTCGGCGAACAACTCCACGAACTCGGACTGGTGGGCGTCCGGAACGTGGGTGCCTTCGAAGGTCAGGCCGATGACACCGACTGCCCGCTCGCCCGCGATCAGCGGAAGGCATACCACCGAGCGCTCGGTCGGGATCTGACCGACGAGCGACGGGTACCGTGCTTCGATCGCCGCCCGTCCCACCACCGCCACCGGCTGCCGGGTGCGCACTGCCTCGCTCGCCGGGACGTCCGCGTCGATCGGGTAGGTCGCCCACCGCTCGCCCGTCTCGGGTTGGCCGCCACGGATGCCGACCATCGTCAGCGTGTCCGGATCGGTGAGCAGCGACATCGTCGCGACTGAAGCGTCGAGCGCGTCGGCCGCGTGCGCTACGACGATCTCGATCACGGTGGCCAGGTCCTGCGCTGACGCCAGCTCGGCGGTGACCCGCCTGAGCTGAGTCAACCGCCGTGCGGCATCGTCGCGCTCCGACACAGTCGCACTGTAGGTCACGCGCGCTCGGATCAGCGCGGCGAGCGCCGCATCACAAACCCAGCCGGGGAGACGGGCGTCTCCAACACCGACCACGACGTCAACGTCATCGCGAGTACCCCGCTCGCAGGCGCAGCCGCTCGATGATCTCGTCGGCTGTCTGGCTCGGGGTCCCCGCCACCTCGACGGTGATCGCGTCCTCGTCCGCGCCGGGCGGCTCGAGCGTCGCGAATTGCGAGTCGAGCAAGGCCTCCGGCATGTAGTGCCCGTGCCGGGCCGCGAGGCGGTGCGCGATCCGGTCCGGCTTGCCCGCGAGGTACACGAACGTCACGTGCTCGCCGCGCAGCACGTCGCGGTAGCTGAGCTTGAGCGCGGACGAGGTGACGATACCGGGACGGCCGGCGTCGGTGTGCTCGCGGATCCACGCCGCGACCTTGTCCAGCCACGGCCGGCGGTCCTCGTCGTCGAGCGGGTGACCGGCCGTCATCTTGGCGACGTTCGCCGCCGGATGCATGTCGTCGCCCTCGGCGAGATCCCAACCCAGACGGCCGGCGAGGACGCCCGCCACCGTCGACTTGCCGGATCCGGACACGCCCATCACGACCAGCACGGGCAGTTGCGCGGACTCGACCATCTCCGGCCCTCCGAATCGGCAACGGAACAGCGACCTACCTGCCACCATGCCGCATTCGGACATCGGCGCGACCGGCCCGGTCGCGCGTGTGCGGGTCAGCCGAGCGCGGGTCAGCCGTGCGCCGACAGCCGCGCGCCGGGCGTCAGGTATGCGCTGAGTCCGGCGGGTGCGGCGCTGCTACCGGTGCTCGACCAGCTCGCGCGATGGGCGAAGGTCAACCTGCCCGAGCGGGACTGCTGAGCCAGCTGGCTCGCGGGCCTCGGTTCGAGGCGCCAACACCGGACCGAGGGAGTACTCGCTGTCGCGGCTGTCGCACGTCCAGCCGAGCGCGGACGCGACGCCCAACAGCGCCAGGACCGAGGCAAAGACCAGCAGAGCGACCATGGCAGAGACTTTGCACCCGTTGATATAGCGACACAAGCGACTTAATGTCGACATGCGTTGATAACCTGCCATGTCCTGTGGCAGGGTGACCGCGTGCCGATCCGCAATGTCGCCATCGTGGCGCTCCCGGGCGTCCAGCCGTTCGAACTCGGTGTCGCCTGGGAGGGCTTCGGCATCGACCGTAGCGACGAAGGCGTGCCGATCTTCGACTGCGCCGTGGTGGCGATGACGAACAACGTCCCGACCGCCGCCGGTTTCTCGCTGTCGACGCCGCACCGCCTGGACCGCGCGCGCGAGGCCGATCTGGTGATCGTGCCGGCCAACGTCGAACGGACGGGCCAGGCCGGCCCGGTACTGGATCTGTTGCGCGAGTCCGTCGCCCGCGGCGCGAAGGTGATGAGCGTCTGCTCCGGAGCATTCGTCCTCGGCGCGGCTGGGTTGCTGGACGGGCGGGAGTGCACCACTCACTGGCGTTACGCGCGCGAACTCTCCGAGCGCTTCCCGCGCGCCCGGGTCGACCCGGATGTCCTGTTCGTGTGCGACGGTCCGGTGCTGACCTCCGCAGGCACCGCGGCGGGACTCGATCTGTGCCTGCACATCATCAGGTCCGAATACGGCGAGGAGATCGCGCGCAAGGTGGCTCGCCGGATGGTCATGCCGCCGCACCGTGACGGCGGCCAGGCGCAGTACATCGACGCGCCTATCCGCAACCGCCCTGCGGACACGCTGGCTCCACTGCTCGATCAGCTCGGCGGCGAGCTGGCCGACGAACACACCATCGAGTCGTTGGCGGCACGGGCGGCGATGAGCGCCCGCACGTTTGCCCGCCGCTTCAAGGACGAGACCGGCACGACGCCGCACTTGTGGCTTACCCGGCAGCGCCTCTTGCTCGCCCGTCGCATGCTTGAAGAAGGCGACGATCCGATCGATGCTGTCGCGGCCGAATGCGGCTTCGGGACCGGTGCGATGCTTCGTCATCACTTCAGCAAGATCGTCGGCGTCTCGCCGGCCGCCTACCGCCGCAGCTTCCGCCACCGCCGCCCGGCCGCGTAATGCTCGGCATTTTCCACGCCTGACAGTCCCGCGGGCACCTGACGGTTTTGTCATGCATTTGTCGGTTGCCACATGAATCGGGCCCGTCTATGGTCCAGCTAAGTCGCAGATCGGGGGCGTTGCGACTGCTCCCTCGCCGAAACGACGGCGAGATTTCCTGTCTCAGGGGCAGGTCAAGCTAGGTCGGGGGACCCGCCGTGGCGAAGTTGGGTGGGTACTGGATCATCGTGGGGCTGCTCGCCGGCGCCGCGGTGGTGATCGCTGGCTGCACGTCGTCCTCGCGCGCCCGGGACGTCGCCGCGGTCGGGCCGGGCTCCCCGTCGACCGTTTCCACGCCATCAGTAACAGCGACCGCACGCGAAACGTCGGCGCCCTTGCGCCCGTCGCCGCCGCGGACCGCGTCGTCGCCCCCGCTGAGTCCCTCGACGTCGACTGTCGCGCCGCCGCCGCCCAACTCGACAGCGAAGGCGCCCGGTCCGGGCAACATCACCCAGACCGTGCCGGTACGTCCGGTGGTGTCCAAGCGCGCCGTCCCGCTGACCACGTCCGCCGACTTCGGCGGCAGCGTCACGACGAAGGTCATCTCGATCCGGGCGACGTCGGCGCAGGCACGAGGACCGGGCGAGGTGTCCGGCCCCGCGCTCGAGCTGGGTGTGCGCATCGACAACGGCTCGGCCCACGCGCTCGATCTCGGCAACGTGATCGTCGCGCTGCAGGACAGCGCCGGCGCTCCGGCCGATCCGATGAGCGCAAGCCCGGCACATCCGTTCCGCGGGACGCTGGCGGCGCACAGTCACGCCACCGGCATTTACGTCTTCACCATCCCGACGGCCAGCCGCAAGCCGGTAACGGTGAGCGTCAGCTACACGACCGCGGCACCCGTCGTGGTTTTCGTCGGGAACGCGCCGTGATGAAGGAGAGCGCTATGACCAGTCCACCGCCGCGCCGCCGGATCAGGATGCCGGGAATAGGTGTACTTGTCGCTGCCGGACTGCTGGCGGCCGGGCTAGCGTCGGCGCCGCCGGCCGCGGCGCTACTGCCGGGACCCGCGCCGATTTCGGAACCCACCGCCGCCAACGTCACCGCCGATGCACTGCCGACCGTGCAGATCGACGGCGTCGTCTGGTCGCAGGCGATCGTCGGCAACACGGTTTTCGCCGGTGGCAACTTCGCGAACGCGCGCCCGGCCGGCGCCGCCGCAGGTACCAGCCAGACGCCGAGATCCGATCTGCTCTCCTACAACTTGTCGACCGGCACGTTGATCACGACGTTCGCGCCGAAGCTGAACGGGCAGGTCAAGACGGTTGCCGCCTCGCCCGACATGACCCGGATCTACGTCGGCGGGCAGTTCACCACCGTCGGCGGCGTGAGCCGATCGCGGATCGCCGCCTTCAGCACCGCGACCGGCGCATTGATCACGTCCTTCGCACCGCCGGTCAACTACACGGTGAACGCGATCGTGGCGACGAACACGACCGTCTACGCGGGCGGAGCGTTCAGCGCCGTCGGATCGGCATCGCGCACCAGGCTGGCGGCGTTTTCGGCGTCCAACGGAGCGCTGCTTTCGTGGAGTCCCAAGGCCGACTCCACCGTGACGGCGATGGTCATGACGCCGGCGGCCGACAAGGTCATCGTCGGCGGAGCGTTCACAACGGTGAGCGGCTCGACGGTGTACGGGCTCACCGCGCTCGACGCGAGTTCCGGTGCCGTCCTGCCCTGGCTGGCCAACAGCCGGGTGCGTGACTACGGCTCGGGTTCGGCAATCACGAATCTGTCGACCGACGGCACCGCAATCTACGGCTCGGGGTACGCCTTCTATGCCGGCGGCGGCTCCGGCACCCTGGAGGGTGCCTTCTCCGCCAATCCCACTACCGGGGCCTTGAACTGGGTGGAGGACTGCCACGGCGACACGTATGGCACCTACTCAGGCAACGGTGTCCTCTACACCGTGACCCACGCGCACTTCTGCGGCAATGTCGGGGGCTTCCCGGACACGAGCAATCCCCGGGTCCCGCACCACGCGCTCGCATTCACGACCCAGGCAATCGGCACCCTGAAGCACAACACGTCCGGCACCTACACCGACTGGGGTGGCACGGCGGCGCCGGCAATGTTCAACTGGTTCCCGGACCTGGACGCCGGCACGTTCACCGGTCAGAGCCAGGCGGCATGGCACGTCACCGGCAACGGACAGTACGTGATCATGGGCGGCGAGTTCCCCAAGGTGAATAGCACGAAGCAGCAGGGACTGGTCCGCTTCGCCGTCAAGCCACCGGCACCCGGGAAACAAGGGCCGAGGGTCAGTGCGGTCCCTAGCCTCGCAGCGACTTCCGCCACGAGCGTGCGACTGTCCTGGCCGGCGAGCTGGGATCGGGACAACGAGAAGCTGACGTACAAGGTGATCAGGGACGGCAACACCGCCGCGCCGGTCGCCACGATCGCGGCGACGTCGCAGTTCTGGAACCGCCCCACGGTCACGTTCACCAACACCGGTCTCAAGGCGGGCACCCACTACACCTACTCGATCATCACCTCCGACCCGATCGGCAATTCACTCGCGGGCATCGCGGTCGGCATCACCACGCCGGCCGCCTGACCGTGTTCGTGCGCCGCGATTGCTGACTGCCTCGCGCCGGTCAGCCCTTGATCGCGCCGCCGAGCCCGGAACCCCGTAGGAAGGTGCGCTGGAAGATCAGGAACGCCGCGATGGGCACCAGCGTGGCGATGAACAATGCCGCGAGGAACACGCCGAGATCGGTTTGCGCCTGGATGGACGGCAACCGTACGGACAGCGGCTGCTCGTCGGGGTTGGTGAGAACCAGCAGTGGCCAGAGGAAGTCCTTCCACGACGCGAGCACGGCGAACACCGAGACGACGCCGAGAATCGGACGCGACATCGGAAGCGCGACGGAGAAGAACAGCCGGAACGCACCGGCGCCGTCGACGCGCGCCGCGTCGAAGATTTCTCGCGGCAGGTTGTCCATGAACCGCTTTACCAGTACCACGTTGAATGCGCTGGCTCCGGCGGGGAGCCAGACCGCCCAGTAGCTGTCGATGAACGAGTGGTTGATCAACGGTGGGTGCACGATCTCGATGTACAGCGGGACGAGCAGCACGACGGCGGGCACGAACAACGTGCCGAGCAGCAGTCCCGTTATCAGCTTTGCGTACCTTGGCCGCAGCACCGACAGCGCGAACCCAGCTGTCGTCGCGACGAATAGCTGCGCGGCCCACGCGCCGATCGCCAGGACCACGGTGTTCCAGAAGTACCGACCGACCCGCACGTCGAACCACGCCTGACGAAGGTTGCCCCACGCGATGCCGTGCGGGAACAGCGCCATCGGCTGCTGCAGCGTGTCGGGGGTCGGCGTGACGGCCGACTTCGCCAGCCAGAGCAACGGACCCAGGCCGAGGACGACCAACCCGCCGAGCAACACGACTTGTGCGGCGCCGACACCGAGACGCACACGGGGTCGTCGCCAGTCCGCGGCCGTGATCACGGCCTGGTCCACGCTGCGTTCCACCGCGACGTCGGTCATGACGTGCTCCAGGCGCGGGTGGCGCGGAGGTAGACGAGCGACAGCACAGCAAGAAACGCAGCGAGCATGAGGCTGAGCGCCGTTGCGCTGCCGTAGTCACCACCGAGGCTGTTGCCGAAGGCGTAGTTGAAGATGAGTAGCAGGACGGTGACCGTCGAATTGTTCGGCCCGCCCGAGGTGAACAGGTACGGCTCGAGGAACACCTGCGCGGTTCCGATGATCTGCAGGATCATCGTCACGAGCAGCACGCCGCGAAGCTGCGGCAGCGTGATGTGCCAGATCTTGTGCCAGAGCGATGCGCCGTCGACGGCGGCTGCCTCGTACAGTTCGCGGTTCACGCCGGTGAGCGCGGCGAGATAGATGATCACCGTCCCGCCCGCATTCGCCCAGGTGGACTCGAGCACCAGCGACGGCATGGCGGTGTGCTGCGACTGCAACCAGGGGTAGGGCCCGAGGTGCACCCAGCCGAGAACGGTATTGAACACGCCCGTCGGGCCGCCACTGTAGAACGTCTTCCACAGCAGTACCGCTACGACGGGTGGGATGACGACGGGCAGGTACGCGAGCGCGCTGTAGACGCCGCGCAGCCGGCGCACCTCGCTCATCAGCACCGCGGCGACGAGCGGGATCGGATATCCGATGATCAGCGCCAGTCCGGCGAACTCCGCGGTGTTCTTGACCGCGATCGGGAAGAGCGGGTCATGGATCACGTTGCGGAAATTTTGCAGACCCACCCACTTGGCGGGCTGCACCAGATTCGTGTGCTGCAACGACATGATGACCGTGCGCACGATCGGATACCACGAGAATGCGCCGAACACGACGATCATCGGCAACAGGAACAGCAGCGTGCTCAGCCCGCCGCCACGGGCCCAGCTCGACGGTGTGCCCCGTCGGCGGCGGCCGATCGTGCGTGGTTGCCGCTTGGTCATCAACACCGCTCGGTGCCTCCTCGCTGTAGCCGGGTGGTCGGGAGGGTGTGACTCCCGACCACCCGGAGTTCAGGAACGAGCGCTACTTGCCTTGTTGGATAGCACTCTGGGCGGCGTCGTTCGCAGTTGTGAGCAGGTGCGCAATGTCGGCGTTCTTGTCGGTCAGGACGGCTTCGACGACGGGGTCCAATGCGTGGTAGACGCTTTGCGTCGAAGCCGCCGGCTCGGGAATCAGCTGCTGGTCGAAGATCTTGTCCATGAACGGCTTCATCTGATCCTGCGGCACGTTGATGTAGGACTTGATCCAGGTGTTGGCTACGTCGTACTGCGTCTTGTCGAAGATCGGCAGCGCCGGCACGCCGACCGGCTGCTTCGACGCGATCAGCGTCTGCGCGTTACGGACCGCCTGTTGCTGGTTGATCAGAGGCTGCTCGTAGTAGAAGTCGATCCACTTGACGGCTGCCGCTCGTTCCGCGGCGTTGGCATCCGGGCGTACCGCGGCAAGCGTCCCGCCACCGAGCACACCGGCCTGCGAGTCACTCGCCAGCGGGATCGTGGTCACCCCGTACATCGTCGGGTCGAGCTTGTTGGCCTGTACCAGGTTGGTGTAAATATCCGAGCCGCTGACATACATGCCCACCGAGCCAGCAGCGAACGCCTGGTTGATGTCGCTCCAGCCGTAGTCGA
>JAODNL010000569.1 GCA_025465405.1 Pseudonocardiales bacterium
GGCTCCCTTTTCTCTCCCCGCCAGATCTTGGAGGCGTCGATGGGGGGTACGGACGCCGAACGGCAGCGCCGCCACCGGGCACACAAGCGGGGCGACCACTCCCTGTGCGACCCGGATCGTTGCAGGCCAGAGGCTGTCACGGCACCTGTCACGCCTGTCACGGCGGCGCCGGCCTCGAGCGACACCGGCCCGTCGACGCCGAGGCTTCGGGCGCGCGGGCGGTGGCTGTGGAACGAGCTGGTCGAGAAGGGAAACCCCGGTCCGGCCGAGCGGGTGCTGATCGAGGAGTCGTGTCGGCTCGCTGACCGGCTGGATCGGCTCGATGCGATCTCCAACGGCAAGGACCGGGCCTGGCTGCTGATCTCTGAGGAGATCGGAGACGTCACCGACGGCCAGATCACGGTGATCGTCGACAAGGTGCTGTCGGAGGCACGTCAGCAGCAGCTCGCATTGAAGCAGTTGCTGGGCGAGCTGCGCCAGGCCGCCGCCGGCGCCGCGCCGGCCAGTGGGCAGGGCCAGGGGGGCAGCTTCCGTGACCAGCTCGCTGCTCGACGTGCGCAGAGGCTCGCAGACGCCGCGGGTAGCTAACTACCCGCCCTACCCGCTGTCGGCCGCACCTGAGGTCATCGACTTCGCCGCGCACTGCGGTCTGTATCTCGACGAGTGGCAGCGTTACGTCCTCACGCACGGTCTGGGCTGCCGGGTTGACGGGTCGTGGACGGCGCCGAAGTGCTCGGTGTGGGTGCCCCGCCAGAACGGCAAGGGCGGCATCATCGAGGCCCTGGAGTTGGCCTGGCTGTTCCTGTTCGACGAAGAACTGATCATCCACTCGGCGCACCAGCACCGCACGTCCCAACAGGCCTACGGCCGGCTCGAGCGGATTATCCGCCGCACCCCCGACATTCACCGGATGGTGCGCCAGTACCGGCAGGCCAACGGCGAGCAGGGCATTGAGCTGTACGACGGCCGGGAGTTGCAGTACACGACCCGGTCACGGACCGCGGTGCGTGGTTTCTCGGCGAAGAAGCTGGTGCTCGACGAAGCGCAGGAGCTGACTAGCGAGCAGATCGCGGCGATCATGCCGACGGTCTCCGCTCAGGAGGCCTGGCAGATCTGGTTTCTCGGCACGCCACCCGATGACCCGGCAGCGTGGTGCTACAACCTGCGCGAGGACGGCGAGGCGAGCGCGCCGCGGCTGGCGCACTTCGACTGGGGTGCCGATCTCGACCTGAAGAACCCCGACGATCTGGCCAAGACCCACGACCCGGACGTGTGGTTCGGCTGCAACCCGGCGGCGGGTATCCGGATCGCTCTCGAGACGATGCAGGATGAGGACACCCCGTCGGGCCTGGGGGAGAAGTTCCCGCAGGAACGGCTCGGAGTCTGGAAGCCGCGGGCGACGGGCGGCGCTGGGGTCATCTCGCAGGAGCTGTGGCGCGATCAGGTCGACCGGACAGGCGAACGACCCACCGACGTGGCGCTGGCCATCCAGGTCAACCACCGGCGTACCCATACCGCGATCGTGGCGGTCGGGCCGCGGCCGGCCGGCGGGCTGCTGACCTCGATCGTCGACTACCGGCCGGGTACCCACTGGGTGGTCGGGCGGGCGGCCGAGCTGAAGGCCAAGTACAACCCGGTGGCGATCGCCGTGCAGGACAAGGGACCGAGCGGCACGCTGCTGGAAGACCTGGCGAAAGCCGGTCTCACGCCGTCGGAGGACCGCGACGAGCCAAAGCGCGGCGACCTGGCGATCCCGTGGGCCGTTGACGTGGCCGACGCCTAGGGCCTGTTCGTCGACGCGGCCAACGAGCGGCGGCTGTGTCATCTGGACGAAGCGCCCCTCCACGCGGCGCTGGCCACGGCGGAAACCCGGTCACTGTCCGGCGGTACGGCCTGGGACTACAAGGGCGACACCGACCCGTCTCCACTACTGGCGTCGACGCTGGCGCTGTGGGCGTACCTGACCCGCATCGATGCGGTCACCAGCCCATACGACCCGCTGTCCAACTTCTGGTGAGGAGGCCGACGGTGGCCGTGTATGCCAGTTCCGACGCCATACGTACGCGGGCGGCCCGGCTCGATCCGGTCAAGGTGCTCATCACCGTCTTGTCGGTGCTGCCGTACCTGGTCTTCGGGTTCGCCCGGGTGGTGTGGTTCGTGCTGTCGCTGCTGATCGCGGCGGGCATGGAGGGCTGGGACGCCGCCGGGCGCAGCATCGACACGCGGCGCACTGAGGCTCGAGGCGGCTGATGGGCTTCGCGGACCGCGTGCTGGCGCGCACCGCGCCCGAACGCCGGGCGGTCGCAGAGTGGGGCACCTCGGCGATTCCGGGGCCGCTGGGTGCCATGACGGGGTCGGGGACGTTCGCGTCGGTCGACCTGCGCCGGGCCGAGTCGTCGCTGCAGAAGGTGGCGATCTGGGCGAGTATCGACCTGATCGCCGGCTTGTCCTCGCAGCTGCCGCTGGATACCTACCGGCTGCAGTCCGATGGGTCGGCGAAGAACATCGGCAATCCGAAGCTGGTGGATGATCCCGGCGGCGATCAGCGCGGCGCCTCGGATTGGATCTACCAGTACCTGCTGAGCAAGCTGTTGCGCGGCAATGTCTACGGCACGCTGGCCGACTTCGACTCCCGCACGGCGTACCCGACGCAGATCGTGCTGTACCACCCCGACGACGTGCACGGCCAGCGCGACCGGGTGACCGGAGAGCCGATCTGGCGGGTGGGCGACAAGACGATCCCGGCGTCGGAGATGTGGCACCAGCGCTCGTATCCGGTCCCGGGTCAGCTGCTGGGGATGTCGCCGATCGGCCAGCACGTCACGACGATCGGCCAGGGCATCGCCGCGGCCCGCTTCGGGATGCAGTTCTTCACCGACGGCGGCCACCCGACCTCGCTGCTGGTCAACACCGAGGACTCGATCGATCAGAAGGTGGCGGCCGAGGTCAAGGCCCGCTACATGGCCACGGTGTGGGGCTCGCGGGAGCCGGTGGTGATGGGTCGGGGCTGGGAGCACAAGGCGCTGTCGATACCGCCCAACGAGAGCCAGTTCCTGGAGACCCAGAAGTACACCGGTGCGGAGTGCTGCCGTATCTACGGGCCGAACATCGCCGAGATCCTCGGATATGAGACCGGCGGGTCGATGACCTACGCCAACCAGGAGCAGCGGGCGATCGATTTCCTGAAGTTCAACCTCAACCGCTGGCTGCGTGACCTCGAGGCCATTTTCACGCGCTACCTGCCCAGTCCGCAGTTCGTGAAGTTCAACCGCGCGGCCGTGCTGGAGACCGATCTGCTGACCCGCTACCGGGCGCACAACATGGCCATCGCCGGCCGCTGGCTGGCGCCGTCCGAGGTCCGCCCGACCGAGGACATGCCGCCGCTGACGACCGATCAGAAGGCCGAGATCGAGAAATTGGCGTTGCCGGCCCCGGTGATGAACCCGTTGAAGGAGTCCGAGAAGTGAGCGACAAGAGCGCGCGCGCGAGCATCTCGGGCGCCGAACAACGGGCCCAGTCCGAACTGCGCGGCTTCAGCCTGCTCGACCTGCGATTCGCCGACGGCAAGCACCGCTGCAGCTTCCCGAGCGAGCTAGAGGTGCGCGGCAAAAGCGGGTCATTCGTCGAAATTCGGGGCTACGCCACCGTCTACGACAACCTGTATCCGATGTGGGACTCGTTCGGTGAGTACCGCGAGAAGATACGCCCCAACGCCGGCAAGAAGACCCTTGCCGAAGGCCCCGATGTCGCACTGCTGACCAATCACACCGATCTCACCATGGCGCGCACGAAGGTCGGAAGTCGGCTGAAGCTCGGCGAGGACAGCCGGGGCTTGGAGTGGATCGCGACGGTGAACACTGCGCGTTCGGACGTACGGAACGTGGTCATTGCCATCGAAGACGGCGATATCTCGGAATGCTCATTCGCCTTTCGGGTTACGCGTCAGGAGTGGTCGCCCGACTACGACCAGCGCGACATCATCGAGTACGACCTGAGCCGCGGCGACGTGTCGATCGTGAACTTCGGTGCGAATCCGGCGACCGAGGTTGGCCTGCGCGCCCAGGACGTCGACCTGATGGACGAGGCCGGCGCCCGCGCCCTCTTCGATCGCCTACAGAAGCGCCTCCAGGTCGTCGTGGTCGATACCGGCGACGATGACGATGACGATGAAGACGTCGCCTGCCTGTCCTGCGGGGCAATGAATGAGGCCGACGCGAAGTACTGCGACCAGTGCGGCGCGGCCATGCCCGCCGCCGACGCACCCATGAACTCGCAGCTGTCTCAGCTGCAAGCGGACCTCGAGCGGCTGGAAATCGCCAAGCCGCGCCTGGTCCTCGCCTGACACCTGCTCGCCAACGCGCCGGAGCCCCGCGCCGGAGCCGCCTTGCCGCGGCCACCACCCGGAGCCACCACCCGACGGACCGCAGGTGCGACCCAATCTGATCACTTCCCGAAGGAGGCAAGCGGATGAATCCGCTTGAGATCCTGCGTGGCCAGCTGACGAAGCTGGCCGAGCAGCGGGCCGCGCTGTCCACCGAGATGCGCGCGGTCATCGAGTCGGCCGGCACCGCCGGCCGCACCAACCTCACCGACGACGAGCAGAAGACCTACGACGAGAAGCGCGCCGCGCTGGTCAAGGCCGACGCCGACATCGACGCCGCCCAGGCCCGGATCAAGGACCTGGAGGACGACGACAAGCGCGCCGCGACCGCAAACAAGATCCTCGCTGACGCCGGCCAGGCAGGCGAGCGTCGTTCCGGCGGTGCGGTCGTCAAGTCCGAGCCGACCGCCTACGGCCAGGGCCGGCGGCACTCCTACTTCATCGACCTCGCCCGCGACCAGCTCGGCCGCGGCGACGGTGACGGCGGCGTGCAGGCGGCCCGTGAGCGGCTGAGCCGTCACGCCAAGGAGCTGTCGGTGGAGATGCCGGCCCGCGAGGCCCGGCGCGAGTCCGCCGCGATGCGGGCGCTCGACGGCATCGAGGGCCGGGGCGGTAAGACGCTCAGTGCCGAGGAGCGCGCGTCGGTGTTCGAGCGTGGCCTCGAGCAGCGGGTAAACCCCAACCGCACCGACGGCCAGGGCGGGTATTTTGTCCCGCCGTTGTGGCTGGTGGACCAGTACATCGAGCTGGCCC
>JAODNL010000617.1 GCA_025465405.1 Pseudonocardiales bacterium
CGCTCCCCCGGCGGCGCGACGAGCACGCCGCGCTCGACCCCGTCGCGCAGTATCGACATCATCACCAGCAGCGGCCGCGTGGCCGGTCCGATCGTGTCCTGCGGCGCCGCATACCCGGGCACCGGACTGCCATAGAGCAGCGCGTACTCGTGCGGGTTGTCGATCGCCCAGGCACGAATACCGCGACCCAGGGCCAGCCAGCGGCCGGCGAGATCCCGCCGCGCGACAACCGCCTCGGCCCGCTCGGCCGCCTGACCCAGCGCGTCGTAACCGTCGATGATCAGCGCCGTCAGCAGCTCGTCCCGGCTGGAGAAGTAGCGGTACACCGCGGACGACACCAGACCCAAGTCCCGCGCGACCGCCCGCAAAGACAGATCCGGACCGTCCACGGCGAGATGCCGGCGGGCCGCCTGCTTGATCTGCTCAGTCATCTCAGCGCGGGCGCGCGCCCGCACGGTCGGTACCGCGGACTCATTCATTCCGCCAGCGTGCCACAGAATAGCGAGCAGTGCACTAAATCGAGAGCGGCTCTCTTGACATCTCACGGATGGTGAGCAATGCTCTCTTTCGAGAGCGGTGCTCTCCCAACAGTGAGAGGACATCCCATGGCACTTCACGTCATCGTCGGCGCTGGTCCGGTCGGCAGCGCGGTGGCGCGCGAACTGCTCGACCGGGGCGAACGCGTCCGCGTCGTCACGCGCAGCGGATCGGGCATCGACGGCACCGAGAAGCTGTCGGCCGACGCCAGCGATCCGCAACGGCTCAGCGAGCTGGCCGCTGGCGCCGGCGCCATCTACAACTGCGTCAACCCGCCTTACCATCGCTGGGCGCGGGACTGGCCGCCGGTCGCGAATGCCTTGCTCGCTGCCGCGGAATCGAGCGGCGCCGTGCTCGCGACCACCGGCAACCTGTACGTCTACGGCCGGGTGGACCGGCCGATGACCGAGGACATGCCGGCAGCGGCCACAGGCACCAAGGGCCGGATCCGCGCAAGGATGACTCAAGACGCGCTGGACGCACATCGCGCCGGGCAGGTCCGCGCGTTCGAGGTTCGCGGCAGCGACTACCTCGGCGGCAACTCGCTGCTGTCCATGCTCGTCACGCCGGCCCTGCGCAAGGGTCGCACCGCCTTCGTCCCGGCGGACCTGGACGCGCCGCACACCTGGACCAACGTCGTGGACGTCGCCAAGCTGCTGGTCGTCGGCGCATCGGACGAACGCGCGTGGGGTGAGGTCTGGCACGTGCCGAGCGCGCCGCCATGCTCGATCCGCGAGCTCACCACGATGGCCGCCGCCGAGCTCGGTGCCAAGCCGAAACTGGTCGCGGTGCCTTACCCCGTGATCTGGACGGTGGGCCTGTTCAACGCCACGATTCGCGAGCTGCGCGAGACACAACACCAGTTCCGCAAGCCGTTCGTACTCGACTCCTCGCGCGCGCAGCAGACCTTCGGCCTCGAGCCGGCTCCGCTCGAGGAGTCGGTCCGCCTCGACATCGCGGCGACGCCGGCCTGACCCGCGTGTCAGTCGAAGCGCGGACTCTCGGTACGGCTGCGCTTGAGCTCGAAGAAGAACGGGTAGCTGGCCATCAGCAGGATTCCGTCCCAGAGCGTGAGCGCATCCGCGCCGCGCGGGATGCGGGTCAGGACCGGTCCGAAGAACGCCACCCCGTCGACATGCAGCACCGGCGTACCCACGTCATAGCCGACCGGGTCCATGCCCTCGTGATGGGACTTGCGCAGCCGCTCGTCGTACTCGTCGGTGTCCGCGGCATCGGCGAGCGAGGCCGGCAGTCCGGCCTCCTCGAGCGCCTCCACGATCAGCGCGCGATCGAACTCACGGCCCTCGTCGTGCCGCCGGCGACCGAGCGCGGTGTAGAGCGGACGAAGCACGTCAGTGCCGTACGCCTCCTCGGCGGCGATGCACACGCGCACCGGACCCCAGCCCCGTCCGAGCAACTCCTTGTACTTGTCGGGCAGCTCGTCGCGGCCCTCGTTGAGGACCGACAGGGACATGACCCGGAAGGTCAGGTCGATGTCGCGTTGCTTCTCGACCTCGAGGATCCAGCGGGACGTGACCCACGCGAACGGGCACAGCGGGTCGAACCAGAATCCGACAGTGGGGCGATCAGAACTCATGAACCGACAATACCTCAGCTAGTTGAGCCCTAAACAAACCGCTCAGGACGCCGAGAGAGCCGTGAGTGCACGATCCGCGTGCCGGTCCATGTTGAGCTCGCTGTGAATGGCGGCAACCACGCGGCGATCGGTGCCGATCGCGAACGTCCACCGCTTCACGGCAACGCCCAGGCGCTCACCGATCCGTCCGCGCGCGACGCCGAACATCGTCGCAACCGCGCCGTCGGCATCCGACAGCAACGGGTAGTCGAAGGCGTTCTTGTCGGCGAACTCCTTCTGCCTAGCCACCGGATCACGGCTGATCCCCACCCGCTGCACGCCCGCAGCGGCGAACTCGGCGCCCAGGTCACGGAAGTGGCACGCTTCCTTCGTGCAGCCGGGCGTCATCGCCGCCGGGTAGAAGAACAGCACGATCGGCCCGTCGGTCAGCAGCTTGGACAGGCTCCGGGGCGCGCCGTCCTGATCGAGCAGCTCGAACTCGGGTACCTCGTCGCCCACGCGCATCCGGCCACAGTAGCTGCAACATCGACTTCGCGGTCATGACAGACTCGAAGCACCTGGGCGGCCCGAGGATCCGGACCCCGCCCAGGTGATGTTGTTCATACCTGTCCTCACGAAGGAGCAAGCGCACATGGCCGGTAGTGCCGTCCCCAATCTCACTCGCGACGACGCTCGCACCCGCGCCGAGTTGCTGCACCTCGAGTCCTACGACATCGCGCTCGACCTGACCGACGGCGGCGGCAAGCCGTCCGATCGAACCTTCCGGTCGACGACCACGATCCGGTTCACCGCCGCCCGTCCCGGCGATTCCACCTTCGTGGACGTCATCGCCGACTCCTTCCACGCCGTGACACTCAACGGCTCGGACGTCGACGTCTCGGACTACGCACCGGAGAAGGGCATCGTGCTGTCCGACCTCGCGGCCGAGAACACGCTGGTCGTCGACGCCGATCTCCTCTACACCAACACCGGCGAGGGTCTGCATCGCTTCGTCGACCCGCTCGACGGCGAGACCTACCTCTACTCGCAGTTCGAGACGGCCGACGCCAAGCGGATGTACGCCTGCTTCGACCAGCCCGATCTGAAGGGGGCGTTCACGATCAGCGCGACGGTGCCCGAGCATTGGGAGGTCGCGTCGAACGGCCGCCAGATCGCCGTCGACGAACTGCCCGCGGGAAAGACCGTCCGCTTCGCCACCACCGCACCGATCAGCCCATACATCACCGCGCTCGTCGCGGGCCCGTACCACGTGGTTCGCTCCACCCACGACGGCATCGACCTCGGCCTGTGGTGCCGCCGCACGCTGGCCCAGCACCTCGACGCCGACGAGTTGTTCACGATCACCGCGCAGGGCTTCGACTGGTATCACGCCAACTTCGGCATGCGCTACGCCTTCGACAAGTACGACCAGCTGTTCGTGCCGGAGTTCAACGCGGGCGCGATGGAGAACGCCGCCTGCGTGACGTTCCGCGAGGACTACGTGTTCCGCAGCAAGGTGACCGATGCGCGGTACGAGCGCCGCGCCGAGACGTTGCTCCACGAGATGGCCCACATGTGGTTCGGCGACCTCGTCACCATGCGGTGGTGGGACGACCTGTGGTTGAACGAGTCGTTCGCCACCTATGCCTCGGTGCTCTGCCAGACGCGCGCGACACGGTGGAAGGAGGCCTGGACGACATTCGCCAATGCCGAGAAGACCTGGGCCTACCGGCAGGACCAGCTGCCCTCCACACACCCGATCGCCGCCGACATCCCGGACCTGCAGGCCGTCGAGGTCAACTTCGACGGCATCACCTACGCCAAGGGCGC
>JAODNL010000619.1 GCA_025465405.1 Pseudonocardiales bacterium
TCCGCGCGGTGCACCTGATGATCGACAACGAGGTCGCCACCCGGCTGCAGCGCGAATGGGTCGAGCGGAAGCTGGGTGACCGCGTACCGCTGGCGGTCGTCGAGTGTCCTGACCGGCGGCTGGTGCACGCATCGGTCGAACTCGCGCTGGAGACGGTGATCCAGGATCGGGCCGAGGTGACAGTGCTGCTGCCGCGCCGCACCTTCCGGCGCTTGTCCCAGCGGCTGCTGCACGACCGCACGGCGGACCGGATCGCCGAGGCTGTTGGCCGCATCCCACACGTCGCGGCGACGATCGTCCCGTTCGACACGACGCTGCCGCACGCGGCCGTGGAGCGGATCGAGGCGCGGCAACAGGAGGCCGCGCGCGAGCCGGCGCTCGCGGTCGCGGCGACACCCAACGGGTCGCACCCGCATGTCGACGCGTCGCTGCCGCGTAGCGACGGGACGACTCCGATCGGGTCGGTGTCCTGGAAGCAGCGGGTCACCATCGAGGGCCGGGTCAAGGTCGTGCAGTCGGGCACCACGGCGGGCAAGTCGCTCGAGGTTCAGGTGTTCGACGACACCGGCGGGGTGCGGCTGCTGTTCTTCGGCCGCACGCGTATCGCGGGGCTGGCGCCCGGGGTGATGGTTCGCGCGAGCGGCATCGTCGGCGAGTACAAGGGCCATCTGGCCCTGGCCAATCCACGGTACGAGCTGGTCACCGCGGCGTCAGTGTAGGTGTCTGCGCCAGTCGGCCGGGACCCGTCCGGCCGGTCCTGGCGTGGGCTGGTCGAGCGGATGGTGCAGCGGATCGGCGAGCGGTGGGCCGTCGTAGAACTCCTGCGTCTGGTAGCTCCAGTACCAGTCCTCACCCGGTTCGTAGCTGCGGATGAGCGGGTGCCCGGTGGCGCCGGCATGGGCGCTCGCGTGCTGCGCGGGGGACGTGTCGCAGCACCCGATGTGCCCGCATTCGGCGCAGCGTCGCAGGTGCAGCCACCAACCGCCGCCGTCAAGGCACTCGGCGCAGCCCGGTCCGCTCGGCGGGACGGACGGGTTGATGCCGGGAAGCGTCGTCACGAGGCGGCCCCCTGATCGCTCGTCGCCGGTGCGGGGTCGAAGCGTTCGGACGCGACGAACGGCAGCCGCACCTGGAACCGGGTGTCGCCCGGCACCGACTCGACGCGCAGATCGCCGTGGTGCTTGTTCACCACGATCCGCCAGGAGATGTCCAGGCCGAGGCCGGTGCCGTCGCCGAACGGTTTCGTGGTGAAGAACGGCTCGAAGATCCGCGAGCGGATCTCCTCCGGTACGCCCGGGCCGCTGTCGCCGATCTCGACCAGCAGGTAGTCCTCGTCGCGGGCAGTGCGGATCGTCAGCGTCCCGCCGCCGTCCATCGCGCTGATCGCGTTGTCGATCAAGTTCGTCCAGACCTGATTGAGCTCCGCGGCGTAGGCGGGCACCGGCGGCAGGGTGCGGTCGTAGTCCTTGACCACGGTGACGTCGCCGATCTTGCGCCCGAGCATGAGCAGCGTGCTGTCGAGCAGCTCGTGGACGTCGACGACCTGGTACGGAGCGCGGTCCATCTGCGAGTACTGCTTCGCGGCGGCGACCAGCGTGGAGACCCGGGTTGTCGAGTCCTGGATCTCGTCCATCAGCATCTCGGTCTCGAGGGTGTAGTTCAGCCAGCGGATCGCGCCCTCGAGGACGCCTTCGTCGACGGTGTCCACGACCTTGTCCAGGAACGACTCGTTCAGGCCGGCCTGCACGAACGTCGGCGCCAGATCCCATCCGCCGGCGATGCCATGCGAGTCGAACCAACCGGCGAGCTCGTCCTCGCGGTCGGATGTCTCGATCGGGCTCAACGCCGGCGCCTTCGCCACCTGCTCGACGGCGTCCTCCTGCAGCCGGATCAGCGTCTCGAGGGTCGCCCGGTCGTACGGTCCGGCGGCGATCAGGGCCAGCTTGTGCCGCATGCCGGCGACCCGTTCCCGCAGGGCCGAGGTCGCCCGCACCGCCGCCGCGGCGGGGTTGTTCAGCTCGTGCGTGAGGCCGGCGGACAGGGAGCCGAGTGCCAGCAGTCGCTCGCGCTGCCCGACCGCCTGCTGGGTGCTCTGGATCCCGAAGAACAGGCCCTCGAGCAGGTGCAGCGCCATCGGGAACCAGTCGTGCATCAGCTGCGCAAACTTGTCGGCGTCGAGCAGGAAGAACCGCGACGGTTCGGTCACCCGCAGCGAGTTGTTGTAGGCCTCGCGGATCCGGTCGCCGAGGTAGGCCTGGAACGCCCCCGCGTACACGCCGCGCTGGTCGGTGCGAGTGAACTCGACGTCGTCGTCGCCCACGCGCCGGGTCAGGATGAGGGAGCCCTCGAGCAGGACGTAGAAGCAGGTCGCGGGCTCACCCTCGCGATAGACCCACCCGGGCTCGACGACGACCACCCGGCCCTCGCGGCACAGCCAGTCGAGCTGCTCGTCACTGAGCTTCTCGAACAGGAACAGCGTGCGCAGTTCGTCGACGTCGCACTTCATCGGTTGTTCGCCGGCCATCGTGTCACCGCTTCTCCAGATACCGGTGGACGAGCATGACTGCCATCGCCCCCTCACCTACTGCCGAGGCCACCCGCTTGGCTGAGTCGGCCCGCGCATCACCCGCGACGAACACGCCCGGGATGCTGGTCTCCAAGTGGTACGGAGCGCGCTCGGCCGGCCAGCCCCGCGGCAGCACTCCGTCGAGCGGCAGATCCGGCCCGGCGACGACGAAGCCGTGATCGTCGCGCACCACGACACCGTCGAGCCATTCGGTGCGCGGTGCGGCGCCGATGAAGACGAACAGCCATTGCGCGTCGACGGTCTCGACGACTCCCGTCGAGTTGTCGCGCAGCGTGAGTCGCTCGAGGTGTTCCTCGCCGTTGCCTTCGATGATCTCCGCGCAGGTCCGCACGGTGATGTTCGGTATCGCGGCGATCTGCTGTACCAGGTAGTACGACATCGAAGCGTCGATCGACGCCGCGCGCGCGAGGATCGTGACCGTCTTGGCGTGGCGTGCGAAGTAGACGGCCGCTTGCCCGGCCGAGTTGGCGCCGCCCACGACGTAGACGTCCTGGCCGTCGCAGTTGGAGGCTTCGCTCATGGCCGACCCGTAATAGACGCCCCGGCCGGTCAGGTCGGCGAGGCCAGGGGCGGTGAGCTGGCGGTAGGAGACGCCCGTCGCGAGGATGATCGAGTGCGCGTCCAGGCTCTCGCCGTCGTCGAAGTGCACGGTGCGCGCCGATCCACTGGCCTCGATGCCCACGACCTCGCGAGCGGTGATGAGTTCCGCGCCGAACTTGATGGCCTGCCGGCGCGCGCGGTCGGCGAGCTGGGCGCCGGAGACGCCGTCCGGGAAGCCGAGATAGTTCTCGATGCGCGAACTCTGGCCGGCCTGACCGCCGGGTGCCAGGCGCTCGACGAGCACCGTGCGCAGGCCCTCCGACGCGCCGTACACGGCCGCGCCGAGACCGGCCGGTCCGCCGCCGACGACGACGAGGTCGTAGAAGTGCTCGGCCGGCTTGGTGTCCAGACCGACCTGCCGGGCGAGCTCGGCATCGGTGGGCTCGACCAGCACGTCGCCGTCGGCGGTGATCACAACCGGTAGCCGGCGTTCGTCGGCGCCAGCCGCCGCGAGCAGTCGCTGCCCCTCCGGGGAGTCGCAGAGGTACCAGCGATAGGGCACCTGGTTGCGGGTCAGGAAGTCGCGCACGTCCGCGCACCGGGCCGACCAGCGATGCGCGACGACTTTCGCCTCCCGAACGGGGCGGTGGTCGGTGGCGCGCCACGCCTCCAGCAGGTCGTCCAGGACGGGGTAGAGCTTCTCCTCCGGCGGATCCCACGGCTTGAGCAGGTAGTGGTCCAGATCCACCACGTTGATCGCGTCGATCGCGGCGTCGGTGTCGGCATACGCGGTCAGCAGCACTCGGCGGGCCGTCGGATACAGGTCCATCGCCTGTTCGAGGAACTCGATGCCGGTCATCTGCGGCATGCGGTAGTCCGCGATCAGGACCGCAACCTGGTCCCCGCGCAGCTTCATCTCCCGCAGCGCGTCCAGCCCCTGGTCACCGGACTCCGCGCGCACGATCCGGTAGTCAGCGCCGTAGCGGCGGCGCAGGTCCCGCGCCACTGACCGCGAGACGCCGGGGTCGTCGTCCACGGTGAGGATGGCCGTACGCGCCGCGTCGTTGGGCCTCACCGGGTCGCCCCGGACGTCGAAGTCCTCACCGGATGCAGCGTACGGCGCGCGGCGTCGGGCGTGCCACGACGATTGCGCGGTGTGGCGGGGTGGGCGTGCAGGTTTCGGGAATCGTCGTCGCCGCCGGCTTCCACGCGGCCCGCACTCTGCACCGAGCTCGATCTCGCCGTGCTGTGACCGGGCGTCTAGCCGGCCAGGGTGTCGATCGATACCTGCCATAGGCGGGCGGCTTTGTCGGAATCGAGTGCGTACTCGGCGACGCCGCGACGAGTGCCCGGCTGGTTCGGCTCGGCCTCGTTGCAGTCCTCGAAGTAGCGGCCATCGACGCCGTCCAGCAGCGGTGACGTCGCAACGAGGACACTCGTCGCCGCTCCTTGCTCGGGAGACTTGAACTCATACGTTCCTGAGTTGAGGAGGTCGGCGAGGACCTCCGGGTCGTAGTACCGCGTGAGATTGGTCGCCGAGATCGCGCCCGGGTGGACTGCGTTCACGACGATCCCGTCGTCACGCCAGCGGCGCGCCCCCTCGACCGCGAAGAGGACGTTGGCCGTCTTGGACTGCGCGTAGGCGAGTGCGGGCTCGTAGGGCCTGCGCACGAAGTGGATGTCGTCGAAGACGACGTCGGAGTTCAGGTGCGCCGTCGAGCTCAGCGAGACGACGCGGGCTCCATCCGCTGCGGCCAGCGCGTCGTGCAGGCCGGTGGCGAGAGCGAAGTGGCCGAGGTGGTTCGTGGCGAACTGCATCTCCCAGCCCTGCGGAGTTCGCATCAGCGGCGCGGCCATGATGCCGGCGTTGTTGACCAGGATGTGCAGCGGACCGTCCCAGTTGGACGTGAACGCGGCTACCGACGCCTGATCGGCCAGGTCGAGCGGTGCGACCAGGACCTGCTTGTTGCCGGTGCTGGTGATGATGTCGTCGGCGGTGCGCTCGCCGGCCTCGATGTTGCGCACGGCCAGGGTCACCTCGGCGTTCGCGCCCGCGAGCGCGCGGGCGGTCTCGACGCCGATGCCGGACGCGCCGCCGGTGACGATCGCACGGCGGCCGCTGAGATCGATGCCTTCGACGACCTCGGCCGCGGTCGACTGCTTTCCGAAGGGGGTGGTGATACGGGTGTGGTCCACGGCGCTACCTCGTTCTCGTACGGTCGAAATTCTGATGCGGCTCGAAAGCGGAGGAAGCTCCGCTACGCGTCCAGCCTAATTGGAGGAGGCTCCGTTTCGCAACGACGGGGCGCCGGAGGGGCGCGAGGGCGCGGTCGGATCCCGTCCGCGACCCAGGGAATGTGACGGCGGTCGGCGGTGTCGTGCCTGGGTAGGACGGTGCCGACGAGAGGACACGCGATGCGGCCAACGGTGGGCAGGATCGGGATCTGGGCACGGCCGTCGAATCTGAGTGCCGAGCTCGCGCACGCGGTCGAGTCGATGGGCTACGGCACCATCTGGATCGGCAGTTCCCCCGCCGCCGACCTGCGCATGGTCGATGACCTGCTGGCGGCTACCGAGACCGTGGTGCTCGCCACCGGCATCGTCAACATCTGGAC
>JAODNL010000642.1 GCA_025465405.1 Pseudonocardiales bacterium
CCGAAGCGACGCGTCCCGCCAGAATGTCTCGCCGCGGATCGCCGCAACCGGACGGCCACGGGCCTGCAGCGCGACGCCGACCGCGCCCGCCAGCGTGGAAGGGTCGGTGCAGCTAGGCCCGTCGAGCGCGACGCGCAGGGCTCGGCCGGCGATCGGCCGGGTGGCTATGAGGTCGGCGAGTTCGTCGACGAGCGCTTCGGGCGCCACCGGTCGATAGGCGCGTGTCAAGCCGCGAGCTGGGCCTTCACCTGCGCGAGGCTCGGGTTGGTCAGCGCCTTGCCGTCCGGGAAGACCAGGGTGGGGACGGTCCGATTGCCGCCGTTGACGCTCATGACCAGGTCTGCGGCGGTGTCGTCCAGTTCGATGTTGACCTCGGCGAAGTCGATCCCCTCGCGCTGCAAGCCGGCCTTGAGGCGAGTGCAGTAGCCACACCAGGTTGTCGTGTACATGGTCACCATCGAACGGGTCCTCCGGCAGTTGTCGTTGCCCGTTCAACATCTGCCCCGAACCGATCATTCCGGCAGCGGGCCCGCGCGGTGCCTTGGCCGTGCGGGTACGCGAGTGTCGGGGGACGCTGGCAGGATCGAGCACGTGAGCGATGCCGAGACCGTGCTGGCCGGGCTCGACCCGGAGCAGCGCGCCGCGGCCGTCGCGGTGCGCGGGCCGGTATGCATCCTGGCCGGTGCGGGCACCGGCAAGACCAGGGCGATCACGCACCGCATCGCCTACGCCGTGCGTTCCGGGGCGGTGCCGCCCGGGCAGTTGCTGGCCGTCACGTTCACCGCGCGTGCGGCCGGCGAGCTGCGTACCCGGCTGCGCCGGCTCGGGGCGCAGGGGGTGCAGGCGCGCACGTTCCACGCCGCGGCGCTGCGTCAGCTGCAGTACTTCGCTCCCCGCGTACTCGGCGGCGGCATGCCGGAGCTCGTGGACAACCCACTGCGGCTCGTCGGCAACGCGGCCGCGCGGCTGCGGCTGCGTACCGACCGCACCGAACTTCGTGACCTGGCCAGCGAGATCGAATGGGCCAAGGCGGTGCTCGCCACGCCCGCCGACTATCCCGCCCGCGCCCGCGCCGCCCGCCGGGAGACGACGACGACTCCGGATACCGTGGGCAAGGTCTATGCCGAATACGAACAGACCAAGCGGCGAACCGGGCAGCTCGACTTCGCCGATCTCCTCCTGGTGATGGCCGGCGCCATCGAGGAGTATCCCGACGTCGCCGAGGAGATTCGCTCTCGGTACCGGCACTTCGTCGTCGACGAGTACCAGGACGTTTCGCCGCTGCAGCAGCGCCTGCTCGACGCGTGGCTCGGCGGGCGCGACGACCTGTGCGTCGTCGGCGACGCGAACCAGACGATCTACTCCTTCGCCGGTGCCACGCCCGAGCACCTTCTCGGCTTCCGCCGCCGCTTTCCGGAGGCCGTCGTCGTGCGGCTCGAGCGCGACTATCGCTCCACGCCGCAGGTGGTCGAGCTCGCGAACAAGCTGGTGCGCGGGAACGCCGACGGCGCCCGGTTGACGTTGATCGGTCAGCGCGCGGCCGGGCCGACTCCGACGTTCGCCGAGTTCGACGACGAGCCCGCCGAGGCAGCCGCGGTGGCGGCACGGTGCCGCGCGCTTATCGACGAGGGCACGGCCGCGGCCGAGATCGCGGTGCTGTTCCGCATCAACGCGCAGTCCGAGGTCTACGAGCAAGCATTGGCCGACGCCCGCGTCCCCTACGTGTTGCGCGGTGGCGAGCGGTTCTTCGATCGTCCCGAGATCCGCGAAGCCCGGCTGCTGCTGCGTGGTGCCGCTCGCGCCAGCCAGTCCGACGAGAAGCTGCCGGACGCGGTCCGCTCGGTGCTGACCACCTTGAACTGGCACGCCGACCACCCGCCACCGGGCGGCACCGCCCGCGAGCGCTGGGAGTCGCTGACCGCTCTCGTCAACCTCGCCGACGATCTGATCGCGACGACGCCGGATGCCCACCTACCCGAACTCGTCGCCGAGCTCGACGCCCGGGCCACCGCGCAGCACGCGCCCACGGTCCAGGGCGTCACGCTCGCGTCCCTGCATTCGGCCAAAGGGCTGGAATGGGACGCCGTCTTTCTCGTCGGCCTCACCGACACCACGGTGCCGATCCAGCACGCGAGCACCGACGCGCAGATCGCCGAGGAGCGCCGCCTGCTCTACGTCGGCATCACGCGGGCGCGTGAGCGGCTGGCGCTGTCGTGGGCGCTGGCCCGCAGTCCCGGCCAGCGGCGCGGCCGGCGGCCCAGCCGGTTCCTCGACGGGCTGCGCCCGCACATCGCGCAGGACACCGCGCCCAAGCCGAAGAAGCGCTCGCCGGCTCCGGAGGCGGCCGACGCCGAGCTGTTCGCCCGGCTGCGCAGCTGGCGAAAGACCCAGGCCGCAGCCCAGGGTGTGCCGCCCTACGTCGTGTTCAGCGACGCGACCCTCGTCGCGATCGCGGACGGCCGACCGGATTCCCGCGCCGCCCTGGCCAGGATCTCGGGCGTCGGTCCGATGAAATTGGAGCGCTATGCCGACCCGCTGCTCGCCGTCCTCGGCGGCGCCGCACCTGACGACGTCGCGTCGGTCGAGATCGCCTGACGTCGGTCAGTCGAACTCGGTGTCGGGCGCGATCGCCGAGCGCGGCACCAGCGCGATCACCAGCGCCGACAGCAGGATCAGTGCTGCCGACACCAGCAGCGCGGCGTGCAGCCCGGTGCGGAACGCGGCGGTCGCGGCGTCGACGAGCGGTTTGATCAGCGGCGACGGGTGCGCGATGTCGATCCCGGCCGCGTCCTTGCCGCCGGTCTCCAGCAGCTTGACGATGAAGTCCTTCCCGCCGCCGGTGATGCCGCTCTGCGTCAGGCTGGCGCCGAAGTCGTTGGTGATGTGGGCGTTGACGAGCGCACCGAGCGCGGTCACGCCGACGACGGCGCCGAGTTGCCGGGCGGTGTTCGTGGCCGACGCGGCCATCCCTGAGAGCGCGGCGGGCACGTAGCCGAGCACGGCCGCGGTCAGCGGTACGACCGCGATGCCGAAGCCCAGTCCAGCCAGCGCCAGGACGACGGCGAGTGCTCCGAACGCGGGGTTCGCGTCGAGGTAGTGCCGGGTGAACAGGATGCCGCCGGCACTGAGCACGCAGCCGAGCAGCATCGGTCCGCGCGGACCGGCGAACCCGACCCAGAAGCCGGAGATCACCGATCCGATCACGATCGCAGCAGCCATCGGTGCGAACACACCGGCCATCTGCCAGCCGGAGTAGCCGACCACGATGTCCAGGTAGAGCGCGGTGAAGAAGAAGATCGAGAACACCCCGAAGTAGACCGCGAAGGCCACGAAGAGCGCGCCGCTGACAGCCGGCGCCTTCAGGTACCGGGCATCGAGCATCGGGCTGCGTGCCCGCCGCTCCACGATCACGAGCGCGATCAACGACAGACCGCCGAGCACGAACAGCGCGACGATCCATGTGGTGCCGTAGCCATACTGCTCACCCGAGATGCCCGCGTAGATCAGGCTCCCGAGCATGACCGCGCCGAGAAAGAAACCGCCGACGTCGAGGCGCCCGGGCTGCGGGTCGGCACTGTCGGGGACGTACCCGATGGCGGCGACCAGCAGGAGTGCCCCGAGCGCGAGGTTGAACCAGAAGACGGTTCGCCAGTCGCCGACACCGACCAGCAGTCCACCGATGACCGGGCCGAGCGCCAGCGACAGGCCCGAGACGGCCGCCCAGGCGCCGAGGGCCCGGGCCCGCTGCGCGCGGTCGGGGTAGAGGTGCCGGATCACCGAGAGCGTGCCGGGTTCGGATGCGGCGGCGCCGACTCCCATTACCGCCCGACCGCCGATCAGCGTGCCGATGTTGGGAGCCAGCGCGCACAGCACCGAGCCGGCGCAGAAGATCACGATGCCGATGACCATGACCCACTTGCGGCCCAGTCGATCGCTGAGCGAGCCGGCGATGAGCATCAGGCTCGCGAAGACCAGCGAGTACGCGTTGACGACCCACTGCAGTGGAATGACGCCCGCGCCGAGGTCGAACTGGATGTTGCCGAGCGCCACCGTGACGATCGTGGTGTCGAGAAAGGTCAGGAACAGTACGGCCAGGACCGTCGTCAGCGCGACGCTTCGCGGCACCGACCTGGTGCCGACGGCGGTTTGCCGCACTCCGGTCCTGGTCAATTCGGCAGCGCGGTCGCGGCCGCCGTGTTGCAGGCCGGCGGCGCCGCGCCGTTCAACGTGAGCAGCCCGCAGAACGTCGTGCCGGCTACCTTCCAGGCCGCCTTCTCCCGGACGGCGTAGCCGGGGGTGTCCTTGAGTACCGGGCTGCCGTTGAGGGAGAGTGTGAACGTCACCTTGGCGGTGTCGGGCGACTGAAGTATCACTGTCGAGACCGTTGCACTTGCACCCTTGGCCTGCGTGGAGTTGCCCTGCTGCTCGAGCGTGGTCCGGAACGCCGGACCGTCCTGCACCAGCGCGACCGACTGCGCCACGCTCGTGTTCGGGTCGAAGAACTTCGCGTAGGCGTTCTTGATCGCCGCGACGTCCGCGCTGCTCGCCGAAGTTCCGGCCTGGCTGCTCGGTGCCGCGAGGGACTGGGACGTCGGGGCCGAGGATGTCGGGGCTGTCGTATTCGAGCTGCTGCAGCTTGCGATCGTCAGGACGACAAATTCGGCGATCACCACCGACAGCGTCCGTCTGACTGGCCTGCCCCCGGACCCTGGTACGCCCATCGTGGGTTGTCCTCTCGAGTGGACCGGATACTTCGCTGACCTCAGTTCTACGCGGTGTGATCGTCGCGATCGGTCAGGCCGTGAAATAAATAAGGTTGCGGGCTTCTCGTAGCCTTCGTTAGCCTGCAAACACAGCACACGCCACTCGCGGTCTTCACCGCGCGCGGCCGACGACGACAGGGGGTAGCCACGATGATCACCAAGACGATCACGCCGACGGCTGCCCTGCGCTCGCGCAGCGAGTCGTCGTTCGTGGTGCCCACCGGCGCAGAGGCGTTCTGGCAGCACATCGTCTCGCACGAAACCCGTGTCGATCTTTTCGGCAATGGATTCGCGCATGACGCTTCGCTCCCGCCCGCCGCGATGGTCACGGTCGCTCCGATGACCGGCCGTCGCGTCCGCGCCGCCAAGCAGGCCCGCCCACCTCGAGGAGTACCCCGCTGATTGCGATCAGCGACAGGCTCCTCGAGGCCGCGGCTCCCAGCTTGGGAACCGCGGCCTCGTTGTTTGTCCGGCCGCAGTTGGCCGGCAAAGACAAATCCATATCGCAACCCACAACCCAACGAAGGAGGTGACCCGACGTGTTGACCAGCTTCGCGCCAGAAGACCTTGCCGCACCGGCATATTCCGACCCGATCGGGCTTGACCCGCTCGCCAAGGAATGTCCCGACGACGTGCCCTGCCGCGTGCAGGACGCAGATCTGTGGTTCGCCGACACCCCCGCCGAGCTCGAGAAGGCAAAGGCATTGTGCCTGGGGTGCCCGGCCCGGATCGCCTGCCTCACCGGCGCACTCGAGCGTCGGGAGCCGTGGGGCGTGTGGGGCGGCGAGATCTTCGAGCGCGGCGCGATCGTCGCGCGCAAGCGCCCGCGTGGCCGTCCGCGTAAGGACGACCGCCGTACCGAGGTCGCCGCATGACCAACTACAC
>JAODNL010000646.1 GCA_025465405.1 Pseudonocardiales bacterium
ATGGCATGCGCAGCGTGAACTCGTCGCCGACCGTCTCGATCCGCAGCAGCTCGCGCGGCTCGCCCGGCGGCGCCGGATCCTCACCCGGCAGCGACCCGTACAGCTCGTCGGCCACCTCACGCAGCGCGTCCGCACCGACCGGTTCGCCCGCGCGGTAAGGCAGTTCGCGCACCGGCAGACCGGCGAACGATTCGCGGATCCCGGCCAGCTGCGCCTGCTGCGCCCGCGCCCAGCCCTGCCGCCACTCGTCGTCGCCCGCGGGGAACACCCGGTTGGCGATGACCAGGTCGACGGTGTACCCGTACAGCGAGAGTGCGGTGAACGTGCGACGTGCTTCAGCGGCCACGACCGACTCGGGGGTCAGCACCAACCGCACCGAGGTGACGGACGGGTCACCGAGCAACTCGCGTACCGCGGCCAGCTCGTCGTTGAGTCGCAACAGCGCCTCGAAGATGTTGTCGGGCGGGATCACGTCGCCCCGTCCGAGCAACGCGGCGATCGGACGCATGCCGCGGGCGATCCGTCGGTGCGCCGGGAACACCCGCTGCAGGTACCACGCGAGCGCCTCAGGAAGGGCGAGCAGCCGCAGCGTCTCCGCCGTGGGCGCGCAGTCGACGACGAGGGCATCCCAGTCGCCGGCCTGCGCGAGCTCGCGGACCGCGAGCAGCGCGAGCACCTCGTCGACCCCGGGCAACACGGTCAGCTCGTCCGCGGTGATCGGGTCCACGCCGCCGCGGGCCAGCATGTCCACGAGGAAACGCTGCACGTCGCGCCACGCCGCCTCGAAGCGGTTCTGGGTGTCGATCTGCACCGCCCAGAGGCCCGGCGCCACCTCAGCCGGCTCACCGGTCAGCGGCAGATCGAGGGCGTCGGACAGCGAATGCGCGATATCCGTCGACAGCAGCAGCGTCTTCATGCCCCGATCGGCCAGACGCAGTGCGGTGGCCGAGGCGGTGGTCGTCTTGCCGACGCCGCCCTTGCCGGTGAACAGGACTATGCGCACGCTCGCCCCATCAGACGACCAGCGATTCGACGCGCTTCTTCAGTTCCTTGAGCGCGGTATCCATCACGACCCGCTCCGCCTTGCGCTTCAGCATGCCCAGCATCGGGATGATCAGGTCGACGGACAGCGTGTAGGTCACCTCTGTCGTGCCCGGATCCACGGCGGACAGGACGTAGGAACCATGCTGGGCCCGCATCATCTGGCCCTTGACGAGCGTCCACTCGACCTCGGTGTCGTCGGTCCAGGTGTAGGAGAGCTCGTACTGGTCGCGGACGACGCCCGCGTCGAGCGTGAACGCGACCCGAATGGCTCGGCCGTCGGGTGCCTCCTCCAGCACCTCGGCGCTCTTCACCGAACCGGTCCATATCGGATAGTTCGCGAAGTCGGCGATGACGGCCATGATCGCGGCCGGAGGCGCGGCGATCACGATCGACTGGGTCGACTGGTCGGCCATTCCGCAGAGGCTACCGGGCGGTCCTGGTATCCGACCGACCGATCGGCGCCCTGCCGTCATGGCGGTCCTGGGTCCCCGGAGCCGCCTCGACCCGTCCGATCCGGCCCGGGTCGAGTTGATCGCCGAGCGCCCAGAACGCCCGCTTCGCCTGCCGCCGGTACGAGTCGGTGGCGCGCGCCTTCCGGCGCGGACTCATCGCCGCGCCATCGGCGAGGTCCAGCCGGAGGAAGTAGTGAGCGACGACGCCGTCGTGCGCGGGCTCGAGCCACACCTCCATCGAACCCGCCTCGCCGCGCCGGGTCGAACGCACCGTCCAGCGCACGCCCTTGGGACCCCGCCACTCGTCCACGACAAGCTCGAGATCCGGCCACCAGCGCCGCCAGTTCGCGGGCTCCGCGACGGCAGCGGCAACCACCGACGGGCGGGCGCAGATCCACGTCGAGTCCACGACGTCGATGTCCGGCATGGCTGTGAGGGTCGCACAGCCCGCCGCCGCGGTCGCGTCGGGTGAGACGACGAGCTACGGTTTCTGCCACCACCCCTCGCGGCCGGTTACGCTGCCGCCAGGCGCTAGCGCCGGAAAGGACGACGGACGAGTGCGCGAGCTGCATGTCGCCAGCAACGTCACCACGCTGACCGAGACCAACACGGCGGACTTCGTCTTCGCGAACGCGGCCGAACGTCCGCAGCACGTCGCGCTCCGTCGACGCATCGGCGGCACGTGGACGGACGTCACGGCGAAGACGTTCGCCGAGGAGGTCACTGCAGTCGCCAAGGGCCTCGTCGCGGCGGGTATCCAGGCCGGCGATCGGGTCGCGGTCATGAGCAAGACCCGCTACGAGTGGACCCTGGCCGACTTCGCGCTGTTCACGGTGGGCGCCGTCGTCGTCCCGATCTACGAGACGTCCAGTGCCGAGCAGGTGGAATGGATCCTCGCCGACTCCGGCGCCAAGGCCGCGTTCGTCGAGACCGACGGGCACGCGGAGATCGTCGCCTCGATCCGCCCACGGACGCCTGAGCTCGCCACGGTCTGGCAATTCGACGGCGGCGGCATCGAGACGCTGACCTCGACCGGCACCGAGGTCTCCGACGACGAGGTCACCAAACGGCGCGAGTCGGTGGCACTCGACGACCTCGCGTCGATCATCTACACGTCCGGCACGACCGGGCGACCAAAGGGCTGCCAGCTCAACCACCGGTCCTTCGTCACCGAGGTCACGGAGCTCGCGATCGGGCTGAAGGACTTCTTCAACGAGAGCACGTCGACGCTGCTGTTCCTGCCGATCGCCCACGTCTTCGGTCGCGCGATCGAGATCGGCGCGCTGGCCGCGGGCTGCACCTTGGGCCACACCCCGGACGTCAAGCACCTGCTCGACGATCTTGCCGGCTTCCAGCCCACGTTCGTGCTGGCCGTCCCGCGCGTGTTCGAGAAGGTTTACAACGGCGCGAAGCAGAAGGCACACGCGAGCGGCAAGGGCAAGATCTTCGATCGCGCCGAGAGCGTGGCGATCGCGTATTCCGAGGCCACGGCGGGTGACCGCACTGCGCCGATCGCGCTGCGCCTGCAGCACGGCGTGTTCGACAAGCTCGTCTACGGAAAGCTGCGGGCTGCGCTCGGCGGGAACTGCGTCGCCGCGGTGTCGGCGTGACGATCTACGAGGGCTACGGCCTCACCGAGACCACGGCCGGCATCACCGTGAACCGTCCCGACGCGATCAAGGTCGGCACCGTCGGGCGGCCGGTGGGCGGTGTGACCGTGCACATCGCCGAGGACGGCGAACTGCTGGCCAAGTCGCCGCTGGTGTTCGCCGGTTACTGGCAGAACGACGCGGCGACCCACGATGCGATCGACGCGGACGGCTGGTTCCACACCGGAGACATCGGCGAGATCGACGACGACGGTTTCGTGCGGATCACCGGTCGCAAGAAGGAGCTCATCGTTACCGCGGCCGGCAAGAACGTCGCGCCGGCGGTGTTGGAGGACCGCGTCCGCGGGCACTGGCTGATCAGTCAATGCCTCGTCGTCGGCGACCAGCAGCCGTTCATCGCGGCGCTGATCACGATCGACCCGGAGTCCTTTCCTACCTGGCTGGAGCGCCAGGGCAGGCCGGCCTCCACGACCATCGCCGAGGTCGTCGACGATCCCGCGCTGCGCGCCGAGGTACAGGCCGCGATCGACGACGCGAACAAGGCGGTGTCGAAGGCCGAGTCGATTCGCAAGTTCACGGTCCTCGCGCACGACTGGACCGAGGCCGGCGGCCAGCTCACGCCGTCGATGAAGCTCAAGCGCAATGTCGTGCAGACCGAATGCGCCGCTCAGATCGCGGACCTCTACCGCTGATATAGGCACGCGTCGCGTATGCCCGGCGATCATCATGCGATCGTGCGGCGCCGACCACCCGATCGGATGATCGATAGCTGGTCACATCCGCGGCGGGTCGATCAGGACTGCAGCATGCCGGTCAGTCGCTGGGCGAGCACGTCCCAGGGCCAGTCACGCTCGACCCAGGTGCGGCCCGCGGCGCCCATCCGGGCCCGCAGGCTGGGGTCGGACAGCAACGCAACCAACCGGTCCACGAGCGCGCCGTCGTCACGGCCGGGTACGACGTAGCCGGTTTCACCATCGCGCACCGCGTCGGGCGCGCCGCCAGAATCCCCTGCTACGACAGGCAATCCCACGGCGGACGCTTCGAGATAGACGATGCCCAGACCCTCGACGTCCATACCCGCACGCCGGGTGCGACAGGGCATCGCGAACACGTCGCCTGCGGCATAATGCGCCGGCAGCTCGGCGTACGGCACGCTCCCGGTCAGCACGACATGCGCGGCGACGCCGGCGCGCCGCGCCAGCGCGGCCAGCCGCTCCCGATAGCGGCCGGTGCCGACCATCAGGACCGCCGCGTCCGGCACGGCCCGACGTATCGCGGGCAGCGCCCGGATCAGGGTGTCCTGTCCCTTCCGCGGGACCAGCCGCGAGACGCAGACGATGACCGGACGGCCATCCAGCCCATGCCGGGCGCGGACCGCCGAGCCGTCGACGTCCGGCCGGAACGTCTCGACGTCCACTCCAGGCGGAAGCTGACGCAGCACGGCACCCGGGCCGAACGCGCCGACGATCCGGCGGCGGGTGTACTCGCCGAGATAGGTCACGACGTCGCACGAGCTGCCGATGCGACGCAGCGCCTGCCGCCCCACGGGCAGCCGGGCCCACCCGACCTCGTGACCATGCGTGCTCGCCACGATCCGCCGCGCGCCGGCCGCACGCAGCGACCCAGCGAGCAGGCCGAGCGGAGCCGATGCACCGAACCACACGGCGTCGCAGCTGTGCTCGCGAAACGTCCGGACGATCCGCGCCCGCGCCGCCGGCGTCGGCACCAGCAGCCCCGTCGGATGACGGACCACCGGAAAGCGCTGCCCGGCGTCGAACTGCCCCGATCCTTCGTGGTCCGATGCGTATACGACCACCGACCCGGCCGGCTGACGCCTGGCCAGTTCGTGCACGTAGGACTGGATGCCGCCCTGCCGAGGAGGGAAATCGTTCGTCACTATGAGCGTCTTGCTCACGCCGCGTCCTCGCTGCGCTGCGGACAACGGCGTGCGGCTCTAAACGCACTGCCCCCATGATCTGCTCGCTGCCGCTCGCTCATGCCAGCTGTGCAGTCAGGTAGGCGCGCCAGCGCGCGGTGAACTCCGTCGTCGACTCGTGCAGCACGCTGTGGAGGGCGGCGTCGACCGCGGTGGCCTCGCTGCCCTCCGACGCACCGACGAGACGGTACAGCCTGACCAGGCCGTGCTGTCCGGCTCGCGCGGCGATCAGCCGGCACGCCAGCCAGGACTGCTCGTAGATCTGGGGCAGCCCGGTCGCGACGGATTGGAACGCGCCGTCGGCGGGCAGCCGACCGGGCAGCGTCCCGGCGGCTACCTCGCGCCGCAGCTCACTGGCCGCCGCGGTGACGGACTGGCCGCTGTCGAGATTGCCGACGTAGTCGGCGAATCCCTCGACGAGCCAGCGCGGCGAGGCCGGTCCGGTGCTCGCCGCGCTCGCGACGTGGGTGACCTCGTGCTGCACGACGATCCGGCGGCCGACGGGCGTCAGCGTCGCGAGTCCGGCCGGATTCATCAGGATCCGCGCCCCCGAGCTCGATCCGGTGCCGGGATTCGGGGCCTCGAACACAGTGGCAGCCGCGATGTCGCTGAGCGCGGCGTCCTGGCCGCCCACCGCGGCCAGCTCCTCCGCCGACGCCGGCACGATCACAGCGACCTGCCGAGCCCAGCCGGTGCCCCACACCCGGGTGACCGCGGGCACGGCGGCGTCGACAGCGGCGACAAGAGCTGGCAGCCGGGCCGTGTCCTGCGGATGGGCGAGCACCAGGCCGGAGGTTCCGCGACGCGCGACGATCGGACCGAAGTCCCACACCCCGTGCCAGCTCGCGCCGCCCAGCTGCGCCATGTCGGCATCACCGGCGAGGTAGACATGCCCGTGCCGCGTGACGAACGTCCACCACAGGTCGTGTGTCGCCGGCATCGGATCCACGCGCTGCAGCGCATACGCCAGCGAGACGTGCACGATCAGGGTCGGGCCACCGAGGCGTTTGGCGGCCGCGGCAGTCGCGGCCGCGTCGGTCACCGGCGAGCTCACGATGTAGGACCAGCTCAGCAGCGGTACCTGGCCGAGCGCGCCGATCTCCGCGGCCTGCCGCGCCCGGAAGCCGCCCGCCACGGACCCCGGATCGACGTCGTCGAGGAACGCTTTGGCCGAGCGCTGCATCACGGCCCGTCCATGCCGGTCCAGGACGGCGCTGACCTGCGCCAGCGTCGGCGCACCTGGTCCCGAGCCGAGCTGGGTCGATGCCCGAGGACGGTGGGCCGAGCCACCGCAGGCCCCGGCCGCCATCACACCGGCGAGCACGGCTGCACCCAGCAGGCGCGGCCGCAACCGACGGCGAGACACCGAGCGCGGGGGCGTCACGCCCCTCATGATGACCGGATCGCCGGACCGATCAGGCGACGAGTCGGGTGGCGCCGGTAATGCTCCCGCTGAACGAGTTCAGCGGGACGACCGCGACGTTCTGGCCGGTCTGCGGCGCGGACACCATGAGGCCGTTGCCGATGTAGATCGTGACGTGACCGATCGGCTGGTAGAAGAAGATCAGGTCACCTGGCTGCAGGCTCGTCATCGAGACGTGCTGACCGTAGTTGTACTGGTCGGCCGCCGAGTGCGGCAGCGCGACGCCGGCCGTCGCCCACGACGCCATGGTGAGCCCAGAGCAGTCGTAGGCATCTGGACCGGCCGCGCCGTACGCGTACGGCTTGCCGACCTGGGCCAGCGCGAACTTGACCGCGATCGCGGCCTTGCCCTGGGCGGCCACGGAGATGTTCGGCGCCGCCACGGTGAGGGTCGCGGCCGCGGCGGTGACCTTCGCCGGGCTCACCGGCGGGGCGATCGTGCGCTGGAACGCGGCGCGCTGCGCGGCGGTCAACGAGGCGAGCAGCGTCGTGTACTTGTCGACCTGCGACTGCACCTCGGACTTCTGTTTGGCCAACTCATCACGCTTCGCGGTGGCGGCCTTCAGCAGCGTGGCCGCCTGCTTGTCGGCCGCGTCGGCCGCGCCCTTCGCGGCGGCGAGCTGGGCGACGATCTGCGCCGTGTGCGCGGAGATGATGCCGAGCGTGTTGAGCTGGTCGAGGTAGTTCTGGCCGCTGGCGCTGGACAGCAGCGCGCCGGTGGCGCTGAACGAACCGCCCTCGTACTGAGCGGCGATGGTCGCGCTCAACATGCTGCGGCCTCGCGCGAACGCGGCCAGCGCCGCCGTGGCCGCCTGCTGCGCGTCGTCCGCGGCGTGCTGCTTCGACGCGACCTCGACCTGGGCCTGGTTGTACTTCTCGACGAGCTGCGTGTTGCGCAGCGCGAGCTCACCGAGTTGCTGCTGGACGGAGCTGACGCTGGGCGGCGACGGCGGATTGGTCGGCGTGGCGATGGCGACGGAGGGAACGAGGAGAGCTGCGGCACCGAGTGCCGCGGCGGCTGCGACGACGGGCCGGACACGACGCGAGAGTCGAAACGCCACGGTTGGCGGAACTCCGTTCTTCCTAGTGCCGCCTACCGGGTTAGCTGACGGGTTCGGGCCGGAAGAAGCCCTACGGCACGGACCCGGCCCGCTGATCGAGCGGGCCGAATCTGTACCGATTCACCCCAGAACTGCTTGGGTCCCCGGTTCGCCGGCGCGCCGTCCGCGGAAGCGGACGTCACGGCCTGCGTGCGATTCGGCGGTGACCGCCGGTGACGCCCAGTGCGGACGTCATGGAGCC
>JAODNL010000649.1 GCA_025465405.1 Pseudonocardiales bacterium
AAGTACGGCTCCGAGCGCGTCGTCAACCTGCCCGACGAGCTCGTCGCGATGCTCGCTCACCACGTCGACACCCACACTGACAAGCGCGCTGTGGCGCGTTGGCTGTTCCATGGCGAGCCCGGCTACCCGCCCCACCAGAACACCGTCGGCTACTGGTGGCGGCTCACCCAGAAGACCGCAGGCCTGACCGGGATCCGCCTGCACGACCTTCGCCACTTCTACGCCTCGGGGCTCATCGCGGCCGGGTGTGACGTCGTCACCGTGCAGCGCGCGCTCGGTCACGCGGCCGCCACGACGACGCTGCGGACCTACGCGCACCTGTGGCCGACGGCCGAGGATCGGACCCGAAATGCGGCCTCAGAACTGATGCGTTCCGCGACCTCGGCGAAATATTCTGCGGACTTTTTGCGGACTAATCATGATCAACAGGGCCTCTAGGGCCCATTTTTGCTGGGTTTTTGAGCTCTCTCACACGTTGAAGCGGAACTCCACAACGTCACCGTCGGCCATCACGTAGTCCTTGCCCTCGATCCGGACCTTGCCGCGCGCCTTCGCCTCGTTCATCGAGCCGGCGGCGACCAGATCGTCGAAGGACACCACCTCGGCCTTGATGAAGCCGCGTTCGAAGTCGGAGTGGATGACGCCGGCCGCCTGCGGCGCGGTGGCGCCCGCCGGGATGGTCCACGCCCGCGCCTCCTTCGGACCGGCCGTGAGATACGTCTGCAGACCGAGCGTCTGGAAGCCCACGCGAGCCAGCAGGTCGATGCCCGACTCCTCCTGGCCCATCGACTGCAGTAGCTCCAGTGCCTCGTCATCAGGCAACTCGAGGAGCTCGGACTCCGTCTTGGCGTCGAGGAAGATCGCCTCCGCGGGGGCGACGAGGGCCCGCAGCTCGTCCGTGAATGCCGCGTTCGCGATCTCGTCCGGGTCGACGTTGAAGACGTAGATGAACGGCTTCGCGGTCATAAGGTGCAGCTCCCGCAGCGGCTCCCGGTCCAAGGCCGCCCCGAAGATCGTCTGGCCTGATTCGAGCACCTTCTGCGCGGCCTCGACCGCGCTCAGAGTGGCGAGCTTGTCCTTCTGCAGGCGGGCTTCCTTCTGCAAGCGCGGTACGGCCTTCTCGATCGTCTCCAGGTCGGCGAGGATGAGTTCGGTGTTGATCGTCTCGATGTCGTCGCGCGGGCTGATCTTGCCGTCGACGTGCACGACGTCCGGATCGCTGAATGCGCGAATGACCTGGCAGATCGCGTCGGCTTCGCGGATGTTCGCGAGGAACTTGTTGCCGAGGCCCGCTCCCTCACTGGCACCCTTGACGATTCCGGCGATGTCGACGAATGCGACCGTCGCTGGGATGATCTTCGCGGAACTGAAGATCTTCGCGAGCACGTCCAGTCGCGCGTCCGGGACGCCGACCACACCGACGTTGGGCTCGATGGTCGCGAAGGGATAGTTGGCCGCCAGGACGTCGTTCTTGGTGAGCGCGTTGAACAGCGTGGACTTGCCGACGTTGGGCAGGCCGACAATTCCGATGGTGAGGGTCACGAGCCGCCAGTCTACGGACGCGGCGAGTCGGGTCCGAAACTGTCAGACGGTCCTGTCACCGTCGTGGCATGGACGTGATCGCAGTAATCGTCGCCCTCGTCGCAGGCCTCGCCCTCGGTTGGCTGCTCGCCGCCCGCCGGGCCGACGCTGAGATCCGCGCTGCGTTCAGCGAGTCGGCCGGGCTGCAGGCCGCGCTGCAGGCTGATCGCGCCGCGACCGCGCATCGAGAGGAACTACTCATGCGCACCGGCAATCTGGCCGCACTGGTCGCGCCGCTGCGCGAATCGCTCGCCCAGGTGCAGCAGCAGCTGAGCGAGGTCGAGAAGGGTCGCGCCACGTCCGATACGGCGCTGCGTGAGCAGGTCCAGGCGATGAACCAGACCTCGGAGGGGCTGCGTACCCAGACCTCGCAGCTGGTCACGGCGCTGCGCGCACCGCACGTGCGCGGGCGCTGGGGCGAGATGCAGCTCGAACGGGTGGTCGAGGCCGCCGGCATGACGGAGCACATCGACTACGAGACGCAGGTCACGGCGGAAGGCGAGACCGGACCGGTTCGGCCCGATCTCGTCGTGCGGCTGGCCGGCGGCAAGAACGTCGTCGTCGACGCGAAGGTCGCCCTCAGTGCGTACCTGGACGCTGAGGACGCGCCCGACGAGACGACTCGCAACGCCCGGATGAGGGCGCACGCCCGCCAGCTGCGAACCCACGTCGATGCCCTCGCGGCCAAGACG
The DNA here is from genome assembly GCA_025465405.1 of Pseudonocardiales bacterium. Classification (GTDB taxonomy): domain Bacteria; phylum Actinomycetota; class Actinomycetes; order Mycobacteriales; family Jatrophihabitantaceae; genus RYN-117. The sequence continues at coordinate 2,274 of JAODNL010000649.1, forward strand.
TACTGGGAGCGATTCAGCCCGGCCCCCGAATTCGTCGTCTGTTTCGTGCCGGCCGATCCGATCTTGGACGCGGCGCTTCGGGCCGATCCGGGCCTGCTCGAGCACGCGTTCACCCGGGACGTTGTGCTCGCCACACCGTCGACGCTGGTGGCGCTGCTGCGCACGATCGCCTATGGCTGGCGGCAGGAGGCGCTGGCCGAGAACGCGGCACGGGTGCACGAGCTCGGCCGGGACCTGTACAAGCGGCTGGCGACGCTGGGCGGCCACTTCGAGCGGCTCGGCAAGAGCCTGGGCAGCGCCGTCGGCGCCTACAACGATGCCGTGGGCTCGATGGAGCGGATGGTGCTCGTGAAGGCACGACAGATGAGCGATCTGGGCGTCGTCGACCCCGGAGCGCCGCCGCTTCACATCGAACCGCTCATCGACGCCGTGCCGCGGCCGGTCACAGCGCCCGAGCTCGCCGACTCCCGCGTACTGAGCCTGCCCGCTTCCAGATCCGGTACCCACCTGCCCGGCGGGGCATCCGCTGACAGCGCTCAGGGGGCCTGAATGGTCCGGTTCGCGCGTCGATCAGCATTCGCCCAGGCTTGCCGGGTACCGTTCCAAGGAAGAAACGCGCCGAAATACGGGGCCTCCGCCGTGGCGCACCGACCGACGAAGGAGTCCGATCTTGGTGAACGCGCCCGTCCCGCACGGCGCGCGCCGCCACGCGGCCGTCGAGGCACCGCCCAGCGGCGGTGGCTGGAGCGACGCGTGGAGCCCGACGACCTCGGTCCAGTCCACGGGAACGACCGACGACGCGTCCGCGCCGAACGGCCAGTCACGGCACCAGCCCGTCTCGCCTGGACCGCGGCAGCCGTACGAGCGCGGCCTTCCCGGATGGGGTGCGTTGCTCGTCCTGCTCGTCATCGCCGGGATCGGCGGGGTGATCGACGCCATCAACGGCGCGCAGGTCCGGGGGGGCTTCAACTACGGCATCGTTATCGCGTCGATCGTCGCGATCCTGCTGGTTCGCCGCGCGGCCATGTTCCCGATCGTGATCGCGCCGCCGATCGTGTACTCCGCCGCGTCCGCGGCGATGCTCTATGTGCGCTCGAGCGGGCTGCACAACCGCCGCGTGTTGTTCGACGCCGCAGCCAACTGGCTGGTCTACGGCTTCCCGGCGATCGCCGCGGCTACAGCCGCGGTGTTGATCATCGCTGGCATCCGGCTCATCGTCCGGCGCTAGCGTTAGCTGGCATCCAGGTCACCGTCCGGCGCTAGCCTTAGCTGGCATCCAGGTCACCGTCCGGCGCGGGCCGGCGGTTAGTCGTCCGGCGCGGGCCGGCCGTTAGCCGGATCCCAGTTCAGGCTCCGGCGCTGGCTCGCAGGTCGCGGCGCAGTTCCTGGGGCAACGCGAACGTCAAACGCTCCTCCGTGTGGCTGACCTCTCGCAGGTCGCCGTAGCCGCGGGCGGCCAGCCAGTCCACCACCTCGCGCACGAGGATGTCGGGCACCGACGCCCCCGAGGACAGGCCGACCGTTGTGACGCCCTCCAGCCAGGCGGCGTCGATAGCGTCGGCGTTCTCGACCAGGTACGCCGCCCGCGCGCCGGCCGCCTCGGCAACCTCGACCATCCGGACCGAGTTCGACGAGTTCGACGAGCCCACGACCAGGAACAGCTCCACCTGGGCGGCGATCGTCTTCACTGCCGCCTGCCGGTTCTGCGTGGCGTAGCAGATGTCGTCCGACGGCGGCGACTGCAACGACGGGAACCGCTCGCGCAACGCATTCACCGTCTGCATCGTCTCGTCCACGGACAGCGTGGTCTGCGACAGCCACACGACCCGCTCCGGGTCACGGACTACGACGTTGGCCACGTCGTCCGGGCCGTCCACCAGGGTGATGCGGTCCGGCGCCTCGCCGGTGGTGCCGACGACCTCCTCGTGACCCTCGTGCCCGATCAGCAGGATGTCGTAGCCCTCGTTGGCGAACCGCCGGGCCTCGTGATGCACCTTCGTCACCAGGGGGCAGGTGGCGTCGATGGTCTTCAGGCCCCGCTCCACCGCTTGCGCGTGCACCTCCGGGGCGACGCCGTGGGCGGAGAAAACGACCGTGGCGCCCTCGGGCACCTCGTCGGTCTCCTCCACGAAGATCGCGCCCCGTTCCTCCAGCGCGCGGACCACGTGCAGGTTGTGCACGATCTGCTTGCGCACGTAGACGGGCGCGCCGTAATGCTCCAGTGCGTGTTCGACGGTCTGCACTGCGCGATCGACGCCGGCGCAGTATCCGCGCGGCTTGGCGAGCAGCACCTGCCCCCGGGTCGGCGGGCTGGCGTGCGCCTGAGTCGGGGTCATACCTCCAGATGGTACGGACCGCTCCCATGCGGCAGGCTGGTGTCATGCCGCCGCTCCCCACTCCCCTGCGCGCGGCCATCGGCCTGGTCGCAACCGCCCTGGACGAGGCCCGCCACTTACCGGACAAGGCCATCGAGTTGCCGATGCTCGCCGTGAGCACCGCATTGCAGGTTTCGCTGCGCGCCCAGCAGCGATATGCCCACCTTGCCGCCCGTGGGGACGAGGTGCTCAGCCGGCGCGACACCACCGACGAGCCGCCCCCGTGGGCCACGTTCGACGAACCGGTCGCCGTCGAGGAGCCCGCTGTCGTCGAAGACGCCGCTGGCTTCGAAGACGCCGCCGTCGTGGAGGATGAGCCGAAGCCGCCGCGGAAGACCGTCCGCCGTCCACGCAACGGCAAGCCCTCGGCGTTCGACGCGATCGGCGACGAGTAGGGCCGTGCCTCGACTGGAGACGTCGGCCGACGCGCCGATCCCGGTACGCGTCGTCGCGCAGAAGATCGGCGAATGGATCGCCCGGCTCGGCGAGATATGGGTTGACGGCCAGATCGCGCAGCTGACCCGCCGGCCCGGGATGGCCACGCAGTTCCTGATCCTGCGCGACCCGGACGCGAACATCTCGCTTACCGTCACGTGCTCGCGCAGCATCCTCGACGACTCGATCGGCGAGGGATCGCGGGTCGTGATGCGAGCGCGACCGGACTTCTACATCGAGCGCGGCACGCTGAGCCTGCGCGCGACCGAGATCCGCCAGGTGGGGCTCGGCGAGCTGCTGGCGCGCCTGGAGGCGTTGAAGAAACTGCTTGCCGCCGAGGGCCTGTTCTCCGCCGATCGCAAGCGGCCGCTGCCGTTCCTGCCCCAACGCATCGGACTGATCACCGGACGGGCGAGTGCCGCCGAGCGCGACATCGTCGAGAACGCTCGCCGCCGCATGCCCGCGATCGCGTTTCGGATCGAGAGCGTGGCGACACAGGGCCCGACGGCTGTGAACGAGATCGTCACGGCGTTGCAGGTGCTGGACGCCGACGACGGAGTCGACGTGATCGTCATCACGCGCGGCGGTGGCAGTGTTGAGGATCTGCTCCCGTTCAGCAACGAAAGCCTCCTGCGCGCCGTGGCCGCGGCGCGGACACCCGTGGTGAGCGCGGTCGGTCATGAGACCGACAACCCGTTGCTCGACTACGTCGCCGACCTGGCCGCGTCCACGCCGACCGACGCCGGCAAGCGGATCGTCCCCGATCTGGCCGAGGAGCTGCGCACGCTGCGCGATCTTCGCGTCCGCGCGCGCACCTGCATCCATACCCGATTGGGCCGCGAGGCCGAACTGATGGCCGGGCTCCCCGAGCGGATGCGGCGCACGCTGCGAGCCCGGATCGACAGCGAGCGGGCCGACGCGGAGCGCCTGCGCCACCGCGCCGCGCGCCGCGCGACCGGCCTGCTGGACGCGGCCCGGGCCGACCTCGACCACGTCCGCGCGCGGGTCCGATCCCTGTCGCCACAGTCGACGCTCGACC
>JAODNL010000026.1 GCA_025465405.1 Pseudonocardiales bacterium
CTTGGCGATCACGGCGAGGATGACGTCCTTCGGCGTCACGCCGGCCGGCAGCTCACCAGAGATGGTGACGGCCATGGTCTTCGGCCGGTCCATCGGAAGCGTCTGCGTCGCGAGGACGTGCTCCACCTGGCTGGTGCCGATGCCGAACGCCAGCGCTCCGAACGCGCCGTGAGTCGAGGTGTGCGAGTCGCCGCAGACGATCGTCATGCCTGGCTGGGTGATGCCGAGCTGCGGTCCGATGACGTGCACGATGCCCTGCTCGGCGTCACCCATCGGGTAGAGGCGAATGCCGAACTCCGCGCAGTTCTTGCGCAGCGTCTCGACCTGCGTGGGGCTGACCGGGTCGGCGTTCGGTTGGAAGATGTCGCCCGTGGGGACGTTGTGGTCCTCGGGGGCGAGCGTGAGATCCGGACGGTGCACCGGACGGCCGGCCTGCCGCAACCCGTCGAACGCCTGCGGGCTGGTGACCTCGTGGATGAGGTGCATGTCGATGAACAGCAGGTCCGGCTCACCGACCGCGCTGCGGACGACGTGGCTCTCCCAGAGCTTCTCGGCGAGCGTCTTGCCCATGGCACCATCCCTCGCGGTTGCGTCTCAGTATATGAGACCATAGTATCGCTGTATGGGACAGGGTAGCAGCGCGAGTCAACCGAGCGGAATCGGCGTCGTGGACAAGACCGTCGCCATCCTCACCGCCGCGGCCGGCGAGCCGCGCACGCTCGCGGAGCTCGTAGAGGCGACCGCGCTGCCCCGTGCGACGGCCCACCGGCTCGCGGTCGCGCTGGAGGTACACCGCCTGCTCGCCCGTGACGGCGAAGGCCGGTTCGTGCTCGGCGCGCGTCTGGGCGAGCTGGCCGCGGCACTTCCCGACCCGCTCGTCACCGCGGCCGAACCGATCCTCGCCTGGGTGCGCGACGAGTGCGGGGAGAGCGCTCAGCTGTACCGCCGCGACGGCAACGAGCGGGTCTGCGTCGCGGCCGCCGATCGAGCCACCGGCCTGCGTACCACGGTGCCGGTCGGGTCGCGGCTGCCGCTCACGGCCGGGTCCGGCGCGCAGGTGCTGTGCGCGTGGTCGGATCCGGCGACGCTCGCCGACGTCTTCGCCGGGTCGGAGTTCACCCCGCGCTCGCTCGCCGACGTCCGGCGTCGCGGGTGGGCCCAGTCCGTCGGCCAGCGCGAAGCGGGCGTCGCGTCGGTGTCGGCACCGGTGCGCTCGGCCGGCGGGGCGCTGCTGGCGGCGATCTCGATCTCCGGGCCGATCGAGCGGCTCGGCCGCACTCCGGGTCAGCGCTTCGCACCCGTGCTCGTGGCCGGTGCCCGCCGCATCGCGGCCGGCCTCGCCCGAAGTTGATCACATTTGCATCCGTATTCACCGCGTGACGGGCGCGAAACCGATCACACGGGACGCAAACGTGATCAACAGCTGGCGCCGAACGCCATGATCCGGTCACTGGCACCGCGTCGGACCTCCGGGTTACCGTGAACGTGACCGCTGTCCGACTGTGGCTCGAAGCAGCCGAGCCGCCCCAGGACACGCCCGCCTCCGGGTGGGCGCGCGAGGTAGCCGGTGAGGGGGCATGGCGACCGCCGTCGGCAGCGCTGCAGTGCGTGTGCGTCCGGACGTTGCGACGTGGGCGTTGGTGTCCTCGGGCCTGTCGCCGGTCCTGCTCGTCGTCGGCTGGCTGGTTGCCGATGCGGTGCAGCCGGTGGACTACAGCCCCGTACGGCAGACCGTGAGCGTGCTGGCCGGCGAGGGCGGAGCGCACCGTTGGATCATGACCAGCTCGCTGTTCGCGGTCGGCTGCTGCCAACTCGTGACGGCCGCCGGATTCTCCTGGTTGAGGACGTCGGCCCGGATCGCGCTCGTCGTCGCCGGGCTGGCGGCCTTCGGCGTCGCTGCATCTCCGCAGCCCGCGCACGGCTCGAACACCGCGCACGTGGCCTGGACGATGCTCGGCGCCCTGACGATCGCGGTGTGGCCGGCCTTCGTCGCCCGGCGCGGTTGGCCGCATCCGGCGATGTTGGGCGCTCGTGGCTCGGTCGTGGCCACCGCTGTGTTCCTCCTGCTGCTGGTCTGGCTGGTCGTCGAGGCGCGCGAAGCCGGCTTCGGGCTCGGCCTCGCCGAGCGGGTCAGTTCGGCAATCCAGACGACCTGGCCGTTCGCTGTCGCGCTGGCCGTGCGGCGCGGTGCGGCTTACCAGGCCGTGGCGACGTAGGTCGTCTCGAGGTACTCCTCGATGCCTTCGTGGCCGCCTTCGCGGCCGAGGCCCGACTGCTTCACGCCACCGAACGGCGCGGCGGGATCGGACACGAGACCGCGATTGAGACCGATCATGCCGACCTCCAGCTGCTCGCAGACCCGCAACCCGCGCGCCAGCGAGCCGCTGAACACGTACCCGGTGAGGCCGAGCTCGGACGCGTTGGCGAGCGCCAGCGCGTCGTCCTCGTCGCGGACCGCGATGATCGGAGCGACCGGGCCGAAGACCTCCTCGGTGGCGACGGCCGAATCGCGCGGGACGTCGGACAGCACGGTTGCCGGGTAGAAGAAGCCCTTCCCGTCCGGACGTTGGCCACCGATCACCGCCCGTGCTCCGGCCGCGACCGTCCGGTCCACCTTGTCAGCGATCCCGTCGACGGCCTTCTGACTCACCATCGGGCCGAGCTGGGTCTGCTCGTCCGTACCGGGCCCCATGCGAAGGGACGCCATCCGATCCGCCAGCCGCTTCCCGAAGTCCGAGGCCACGGACTCCTGGACCAGGAACCGGTTCGCCGCGGTGCAGGCCTGGCCGCCGTTGCGCATCTTGGCGAGCATCGCGCCTTCGACCGCGGCGTCGAGATCGGCGTCGTCGAGCACGATGAACGGGTCGTTGCCACCGAGCTCCATCGACGAGTTGACGATCCGGTCGGCGGCCTGCTTGAGCAGTAGCCGGCCGACCTCGGTCGATCCCGTGAACGAGAGCTTCCGCACCCGGCTGTCGGCCAGCGCCGGTCCGACGAGTTCCCCGGCGTGGTCGGTGGTCAGCACGTTCACGACACCGGCCGGCGCGCCTGCGTCGGTCAGGATCTGCGCCAGCACCAACGCCGTCAACGGAGTCTCGTGAGCGGGCTTCAGCACCACGGTGCAGCCGGCCGCCAGCGCGGGCCCGATCTTGCGGGTGGCCATCGCGGCCGGGAAGTTCCACGGCGTGAGCAGCATCGCCACACCCACCGGCCTGCGGAATGTCAAGATCTTGTTGGCGCCGGACGGCGCCGTCCGCAGCTCGCCGCCGACCCGCACCGCCTCCTCGGAGAACCAGCGGAAGAACTCTGCCGCGTAGGTCACCTCGCCACGCGCGTCCGTGAGTGACTTGCCCATCTCGAGCGCCATGAGGTACGCGATGTCCTCGCGGCGCTCGATCATGAGCTCGAAGGTCCGGCGGAGCACCTCGGCCCGGTCCCGCGGCGGGGCGGCCGCCCAATCAGGTTGCGCGGTTGCCGCTGCGGCAAGGGCCCGATCGAGGTCGTCCAGCCCGGCGCGCGGCACCGAGCAGATCTCCTCGCCCGTTGCCGGATCGAGCACCGCGAAACTGCCGGCTGAGCCACCGCTCCACGTGCCGTCGATGAACATCTCGGTCGGGGTCCCGGCGGGAAGGGTCATGGCAGGCTGCCTTTCGGACACTGGGCGGATTCTGTTCGCCGCGCCAGTTCAGCTTGCCACTCGACAAAGCGCCCTTCCCGCCGGGATGTGTGGCGTCGGCCGGCTCAGCTGTACTGCGGCTGCCCGGTGGTCGGGTCCAGGTAGAGCGTGCCGTTCTCACCATGCCGGTCGCGGAAGTCGAACATGTTGTTGAGGCTTCCGGCGATCGAGTCGAACGATCCGGGGATCCTCGGCAGGCGCCAGTTGTCCTCGATGAACTTCAGGATGGACGACTGGTCGGTGAGGGTGTGGTCGACGTAGTTGTGCTTGGCCCAGGGCGAGACGACCAGTAGCGGCAAGCGGGGTCCGTAGCCGCAGCGGCCGTTCTGCCCAGCCAGTGGGGTCTGCTTGCTGGTGTCGCCGCACAGACCGGTACCGGTCAGGAAGTCCTGCGGTCCGGGCGGGGTGGCCACCGTTGACGTGTTGGACGGGTTGTGCACACCGGCGTAGGCGTGGTCGTACCAGCCGTCGGAGTCGTCGTAGGAAACCACGACGGCCGTCGAGGACCAGTCCGGCGTGTGCTGCAGCGCATTGATCTCGTTGGCGATGAACTGCTGCTCGTCGATCGGGTCGGAGTATCCCGGGTGGCCGTCCTGGTAGCCGGGAGCCTTGAGGAAACTGACCGCCGGCAGCTTGTCCGGCGAGACGTAACCGTGGTTGATGGCCGCGACCAGCGAGTCGAAATCGCTCGTGTCGTACTGGTGGTTCGCGGTGTCGAACTGCGGCACCCCGGCCGTGGTCGCCTGGGTGTCCGTGCCGATGGACGTCAGTGACGCCGGCGGCAGGTGGTGCGGGTTGGCCGTCGAGGCGTAGTACTGGAACGGCTCGTGGTGCGGGATGTAGTCGTCCTTGCTGCCGTAGTTCGTGCCGCCCGGCGTGGTCCCGCCAGTGCCGCCGAGTGCCGCGCCCACCGGGTGCACGGCGTTGCACAGCCCCTGGTCGGACG
>JAODNL010000051.1 GCA_025465405.1 Pseudonocardiales bacterium
CGGCCGGATCTTTGCACTGAGCGGCTCAAAACCCCCTCGCCGACAGCCCCGTCGGATGCGCGTCACGTCCATCGTGCACCGAGCCTCGGCGGGCTCCCATCTCAGGGCAGCCCGAGCACCAAAGATCCGGGCCATGTAGACGTTCCAGGCCCGGTATCAACAGGATGAACGGCCTCGCCGGTTCAGGCGCAGGTGACATGTGGACGAGCCGCGGGCGCTAACGTCTGCGCTCGGGGTGAAAACTTCCGCCAGTAATGGACAAGTCGGACAAACTGCGGACACTCAGGTTCGCGCTGATAATCTGCTGGGCGTGTTTGATCAGCCCACCCGAGGCAACAGCTCAACAACGAAAGCCCTCGAACGCCATCCCCTCGTCGACGGCGGGCCGGAGCTGCGGGATCCGGAGATCACCCTTCTCATACCGGTCGACGACGTGGACGACCCACAGCTGTCGATCTTGATCCCGGCCGTCGACGAGCAGTTGACCATCGCGGATTTCGTCGCCTGGTGCCACCAAGGCATGCGCGACGCAAGCGTCCGCGGTGAGGTCTTGATCGTGGACAGCTCCACGGATGCGACACCTGAGATCGCACTTGCTGCTGGCGCCCGGGTCTTGCGTACCCCCAGGCGGGGCCTAGGCCGGGCCTACATCGACGCGATTCCCTACGTCCGAGGAAAATACGTCCTGATGGGTGACGCCGACTGCACCTACGATTTCCGGCAACTGGCGCCATTCGTAGCTGCCTTGGACGACGGTGCGGAATTCGCGATGGGCTCGCGGTGGAAGGGCTCCATCGAGCACGGTGCGATGCCGGCACTACACCGGTACCTGGGCACGCCGCTCACCACTTGGATTCTCAACGTCCTCTATGGAAGCCGTTTCAGCGACATCCACTGCGGCATGCGCGCAATCACTCGCGACGCACTGGTACGCATGGGCCTCGTCTCCCAGTCCTGGGAGTACGCCTCTGAGATGGTGCTCAAGTCGGTACGGATGGAGCTACGCACCACCGAGGTTCCGGTCAGCTTCCTCAAGGACCGCGAAGGGCGGATGTCACACCACAAGCGTGCGGGATGGACCTCGCCGTTCGCGGCCGCCTGGATCAATCTCCGAGCGATGTTCATCCATGGGGCCGAGTTCTTCCTCCTCAAGCCGGGGATCTTCCTGTTCACCGTCGGTCTGCTCATGACGCTGCCGCTCGCCTTCGGGTCTCTGACCATCGGCGAAGTTACCTTCAACCTCTATTTCATGCTGGTGGGGTTGGCCTTTGCGGTGATCGGACTACAGAGCATCTACTTCGGGTGCCTGGCCCATGTGTTTCTCGACTACGGCGGCAGAGCCAGACAGAGATGGAGAAGGATCTTCCAATACAACAAGGCGGTCGGAGCAAGTGCGGCGATCTTCACGCTCGGTTTCGGGCTGGACGTGGCCCTGGCAGTCAACTACGTCAGCAATCACTTCACGCTGCCCGGCCCGTCGGCATCCATCGACCACCTCGGAATCGTCGGCCTGCTTTTCATGATCATCGGCTTCTCGACGTTCTGCTTCACGCTGCTTCTGCACGCTACCGAGGTGCGCTACGGAAGGCACGATGACTAAGACCGCGGCGGATCGGTCTACTTCATTCGGTCAGGACGGCACGACGACGGCGGTCGACCGATTCGGCGTGTGGTTGTCGAAGCGACAGATCACGAGGGTCGTCGGCCCGATGACAGGCAGGGACGTCGGCGACTTCGGCTGCGGGTTCGACGCCACGTTCATGCGCAGCGTCCTCGACGACGTCCGCTCCGCCGTTCTCGTCGACGTGGCCCTAGCTCCCGACTTGCGCACCCGGCCAAACGTAACTGCGATCGAGGGAGAGTTGCCTGACGCAATCGCACCGTTGCCCGATCATTCGCTCGACATTGTTCTCTGCATGTCGGTGGTCGAGCATTTGTGGGAGCCAGCACCCACCCTCGCACAATTCCACCGGCTGCTGCGCCCGGGCGGTGTCTGCGCCGTGAATGTGCCGTCCTGGCTGGGTAAGCGAGCCCTTGAGTTCTCCGCATTCAAGCTGGGCCTTTCCCCCGCGTGCGAGATGGACGACCACAAGACCTATTACGATCCTCGCGATCTGTGGCCACTCATGGTTCGAGCCGGCTTCCGCCCGCACTCGATCAGGTGTTTCCGCCACAAATTCGGTCTCAACACCTTTGCCATTTGCACCGTCGACAAATTGGATAGCGCGCAATGAGCTTCACCAAGGACTTCTTGACGGAATCGATTGCAATCATCAATGCGCTCGATCCGGACGCGATCGAACAGGTCGCGGTCGGTCTGGCGGCTGTCCGTGAGGCTGAGGGGCGCTTGTTCATCCTCGGTGTCGGCGGCTCCGCCGGCCACGCGAGTCACGCGGTGAACGACTTTCGAAAGATCTGCGGTGTAGAGGCGTACACGCCTACCGACAACGTCTCCGAGCTGACCGCCCGAGCAAACGACGAAGGCTGGGACACGACGTTCGTGGAATGGCTGCGCGGATCCCGCCTGAACGAGCGCGACGCGCTGCTCGTCTTCTCCGTCGGCGGAGGCAATGCCGAGAAGAACGTCTCGACCAACATCGTCTCGGCACTCCAGCTCGGTCAGGCGCGTGGCGCCTCGATCTACGGCATCGTGGGGCGTGACGGCGGAATCACTGCTCAGCTCGCCGATGCCTGCGTGATCATTCCGCCGCTGTATCCGGACCACGTCACCCCACACACCGAGGGCTTGTGTGCGGTCATCTGGCATCTGCTGGTAACCCATCCCGCGCTCGCCAAGACGGCGACGCGGTGGGAGTCGCTCGTATGAGTTCAGCGCCGATCCGGCGGGTCTGCGTTGTCGGTGGCGCGGGATTCATCGGTAGTCACTTCGTCGAGCGCCTTCTCGCGGGGGATGCACAACAGGTCACCGTCTACGACAATTTCACGTCCGGACGGGACTGGCACCTCGACGCGTTCCGGACAGATCCTCGGCTGTCGATAGTGCGGGCGGATGTCGTCGACCTCGACCGTCTCGTGGACACCGCGGCTGGGCACGACACGATCATCCATCTCGCGTCCAACCCCGACATCGCCGCGGCGGCCAGCAATCCCGCGATCGACTTCGATCAGGGCACCAGGCTCACGCACCACGTGGCTGAGGCCGCACGTCAAGCAGGCGTCGCCCTGGTTCTATACGCATCCGGCAGCGGCGTCTATGGCGACCTCGGCGAAGTCGAGGCAATCGAGGACCACGGGCCGATGATCCCCACGTCTACCTACGGTGCGAGCAAGCTTGCCGGTGAGGCACTCCTGGCCTCCTACGCCTACATGTTCGACCTCACGGCGCGGGCCTTTCGCTTCGGGAATGTCGTGGGGCCGCATCAGACCCACGGTGTCGGCTACGACTTCGTCCGCCGGCTGATCAAGGAGCCCACCGAACTGCACATCCTCGGTGACGGCAGACAGAGCAAGTCCTACGTGCATGTCGAGGACGTCGTCAGCGCGGTGCTGCTCGCCGGGTCGCTGGCGAGCACGCCGTTCGACGCCTTCAACGTGGCGACGGGCGATTACGTCGCGGTTACCGAGATCGCCGAACTGGCGATGAGTGTCGTGGGTCTCGAGCCGGGTAGGACACGCTTCGTCTATGCCGGCGGCAGTCGGGGTTGGAGGGGCGACGTGCCAGTCGTCCGGATCAACACCGACAAGATTCGCGGGATCGGTTGGCGCAACGAGCGAACCGGACGGCAGGCCCTGTTCGACTCGATGACGTCGATGGCCGCCGATGCGCGTGCCGGGCACTTCGACACATGACGCGCCGGAGAGCGGTCTTCCTCGACCGTGACGGCGTGCTCGTCGAGTCGGGTCTTCGTGACGGCGTGCCGATACCACCACCGGGCGTGGAACAGCTTCGGCTGCTGCCCGGCGTCATAGAAGCGGTTGATTTCTTTGCCCAAGCGGGCCTCGTCCTCGTCGTGGTCACGAACCAGCCAGATGTGAGCCGAGGAATTCTCGACCTAACCGAGCTGGAGCGGATGCATCGTCGCCTGAGTGACCTTCTTACCTTGGACGCGATCTACGTCTGCACCCATGACGACGCGAACGGGTGCCCCTGCCGTAAGCCACGGCCAGGGATGATTCTGCAGGCCGCCGCAGACCTCGATCTCGACCTGAATCACAGCGTGTGCGTCGGCGACCGGTGGCGCGATATCGACGCCGCTCAGCGCGCCGGAGTGCATTCGGTCCACATCGCGTGGAACGATCACGAAGTACTCCGGACACCTGCAGACGCAACCTTTAGCAGCCTGTACGACGCCCGAGAAGCCGTCATCGGACTCACCCTGACTGACACGAGAAAACGGTTCGCAACGTGAAGATTTTTGCCGACGGGGCCCACCTAGAGACGATCATCGCGTTGGCGGCGAATCCACAGATTGCCGGGTTCACGACGAACCCGACGCTGATGCGGAAGTCCGGGGTCACGGACTATGAATCCTTTGCCCGGAAGATCCTCGAGACGATCACCGTGCTGCCGGTATCCTTCGAGGTGTTCGCCGACGAGCCCGACGAGATGCTCCGTCAAGCCCGTCTGATCGCCTCGTGGGGGCCGAACGTGTACGTGAAGATCCCGGTGACCAACACGAGCGGTCACACGACGATGCCGGTGGTACGGGAACTGTCGGCTGATGGCGTTCATCTGAACATCACCGCTCTCATGACCGTCGCCCAGGTCGAGATGGCCACCGCTGCGGCGGCCAACGGTCCCGCGCACGTGATCTCGGTGTTCGCCGGTCGGGTAGCAGATACTGGCCGCGACCCGATCCCGTTCATGCAGGAATCACTCGAAGTCATGGCCCCGCATCCGCAGCTCGAGCTCCTCTGGGCCAGCCCGCGCGAGGTCCTGAACGTCGCTCAGGCCGAGGCAATCGGCGTGCACATCATCACGGTCACCCACGACCTGCTGGCAAAGTTGTCCTGCTTCGGCAAGGACCTCGATCAGTTCTCGCTTGAGACGGTGCGGATGTTCCACCGCGACGCGCAGGCTGCCGGCTACTCCTTATGAGCGACGAACTCGAACCCACCGGCGCGCTGAGGGGGATCCGCCTGAATGCAGACGGCACCGATCGGGACGACTGGGACGATCACTGGGACAAGTACGGCGAGGCGGCCGTAGGCAACCCCGCCAACGATTACCGACGCGATCTGGTCCTGAAGCTGCTCGGCAGCCCGCGGCCCGGTGCGATCTTGCTCGACATCGGCAGCGGACAGGGACAGTTCGCCGTCGCGTATCAGAAGGACCACCCCGAGGTCGCGGTATGGGGGGTGGAATACAGCGGGCTGGGCGTGGCACGCGGCATACGGGCCGCTGCCCGCGCCGGCGTGACGGCCAAGTTCGTCAAGCGCGATCTGCTCATATCGACGGCCCTCGACCCGGATCAGCCGGCCGCGACACATGCGGTGTGTTCGGAAGTGCTCGAACACGTCGAGGATCCGACGACGCTCATGCGTAACGCGATCAGCCTCCTCGCTCCTGGAGCGAGAGTGGTCGTTACCGTTCCTGGCGGCCCTCGGTCAGCCTTCGACAAGCACATCGGGCACTTCCGTCACTTCACCGCGCCGTCCCTGAATCGAGTGCTCACCGACGCGGGCCTCGACGTCGAGCACATATATCGCGCCGGATTTCCCTTCTTCAACCTGTACAAACTCGCGGTCGTCGTTCGCGGGCAGAAGCTTGTCAATGAGATTGACTCTCGTGCGGCCGGCGCACGCCCGGCCCGGCTCGAGGCGGCCGTCACGACCTTCTTTAGGCACGGCTTCAAAGTCAATCGAGATGATTCGCGGTTCGGCTGGCAACTGGCGGCCGTCGCGCGCGTACCGCTCGCGAAGGCGTGATGTGAGGTGCTGATCACCCGAACACCCCTTCGGGTCACCCTTGGCGGTGGCGGCACCGATCTACCCTCGTACTACGAGTCGTATGGCGGAATGGTGTTGTCCGCGGCGATCTCCAAACACATCTATATCTCGATCAACAAGACGTTCACCGACGACTACTTCCTCAAGTACTCGGCTCTCGAGCGCGTCGACCACGTGGACGAGATCATGCACCCGATCGTGCGGGAGATCCTTCGTGCTCACGACATCGGTCCAGCTGTCGAAATCGTCAGCACGGCAGACATTCCGGCCGGCACCGGGCTCGGCTCGTCAGGTGCCTTCACGGTCGGCATGTTGAAGGCCGTCCATGCCGTCCAGCGTGATCATGTCAGCGCTTCGGATCTTGCTCGCGAGGCATGCGAGATCGAGATCGACCGCTTGGGTCGCGCCGTCGGCAAGCAAGACCAGTACATTGCGGCCTTCGGCGGAGTTACCCGGTTCGACTTCCAACCTGATGGCACGGTGGATGTCGTGCCCACCGAGATCTCGTCTGACACGGTCCACGATCTCGGCACACATCTGCTGATGTTCTTCACCGGGTACGCCCGCGACGCCGACCACGTGCTCTCCGAGCAGAAGTCCAAGACCGAGCACGGCGACCCGCACATGATCGACAACCTGCATTTCGTCAAAGATCTCGGAATGCGTAGTCTGGCTGCGCTCGAGGCCGGCCACACCGATGAGTTTGCCGATCTCATGCACGAGCATTGGGAACACAAGAAGAAGCGGTCGTCGTCGATGTCGAATCCGCGCATCGATCACCTGTACGAACTGGGACGTGCGCACGGCGCGCGTGGCGGCAAGCTTGTCGGTGCTGGCGCCGGGGGCTTCTTGATGTTTTATGTCGACGATTCCCGGTCTCTACGTGCGGCGATGCGTGCAGAAGGACTTACCGAGCTGCGGTTCGACTTCGATCAGGGCGGCAGCACTGTCTTGGTACGGGAGTGAGGTAGTTGCATGCAGTGCGTCATCCTGGCCGGCGGTCTTGGCACGCGGATGTGGCCGGACGCCAAGACCACACCGAAGACATTGCTTCCGGTAGCCGGCCGTCCGTTCGCCTGGTGGCAACTGAACTGGCTCGCTGAATCCGGCGTCGACTCGGTCGTCTACTGCATCGGTCACCTGGGCGAGCAGATCCGGGACTTCGTCGGCGACGGTTCGGGGTGGGGGCTGCATGTGGCTTATGCCGACGAGGGTGATCAGCTTCGTGGTACGGCGGGAGCCATCGCGCTTGCGTCTGATGATGACGTCCTGGATGAGCGGTTTCTCGTCCTGTACGGCGACTCCTGGCTCCAGATCGACCCTGCGGATGTACTGCGTGACGCTGAGGAATCAGATTTGCCCGCGCTCATGACCGTGTTCGACAACCACGGCGAATGGGACGGCAGCAACGTTGTCTACGCTGGCGGTCGGGTGCGGCGCTACGAGAAGGGCCTCGACCCCGCACCGCCAGAGATGCACTGGATCGATTATGGCTTGTCCGTCTTCACTCGCGATCTGATCGACACCCGCGTCCCCCGCGATCGGCCAAGTGACTTGGCGCCGTTGTGCACGTCGCTGGCCGCGGCTGGTGACTTGGCCGGATACGTCGCCACGGAACGCTTCTACGAGATCGGCTCGCCGCAGGGATTGCGCGACACCGAGGTGCTGCTCCTCGGCACATCCGCGCAACCGGGCTAGTCGCGGACTCCGGACAACCGAAGCCCGGTGATGGGAACTCCGCCCGACTGGACCAGATACAAGCTTTTGGTGGTATAGCCATGCCATTGCAGGCAGCTACCAACCCGGACGGCCAGATCCGAACCCGCAACTGGCAAGACGTTCGCCGTGATCTCACGCCTGACATTGCCCATCAACAGCGTACGTGCGTCGCCGACCGGCACGGCGGTATCGGTGAGCTCGAGGTTCGCCACGCCGATCGGAGCCGGTGCTGAAAAGGTAGCGAGCTTGAACGAAGCGTGGTCGAGAGGAACAGAGACCTTGGCCAGGTGAACGACATCGCTCGCTGCAATCTCGTTCGATCCGATCGCCTGCGATGTCACTCTCAGCCGTGGTCCATGCGGCATCTGGACGTATCCGGTCGGCGGCACGTAGCTATGGCCGACCGGGTGCAACGTTCCGTCAGAACCCAGGGCATAAGCATGCGCGGCGCCCCGGTTCGACGTCACGACCGATATGTCGTACCCGCTCGTCGCCGCACGACGATCTCGTAACAACGCCGCGATATCTGGCCGACGGACTGAAGTCGGGACCGAAGCGACAACCGAGTCGCCAATCGTGATCACGATCTTGGACGGTGCAGAGTGAGTTGCCGGGTCGTAAGACCATCCACGCAGTTCGAGTCTGGTCCGATTGCCCAGCGACACGACCGGCAGCGACAACGACTGGCCGGTCGGTCGCGAATCGAGGAAATTCGCGACATCGCCCCACCGACAGGATGGACCGGAGAAGGCAAGATCCGTTGTCTGCGGCGGCGTGGACAGGTGGGGCACGGCCGGCATGGTCGCGACAAGGTCGTTGCGGAGCATGAATAGGACGGTTTGCGTCAGCAGGATTGGCGTCCACCCGTCAAGAAGGTATTGCGCAACCTCGAAGTGCCGGACATTGTTTCGCGGACCGTCCCATCCCGGCAGGCCCACCAGTCCCTCGTCGA
>JAODNL010000066.1 GCA_025465405.1 Pseudonocardiales bacterium
GCGTCTCTGCGCCCCTGAATGCAGCCAAAGTTGGGCAAAGTTGGCCCTGATGCCGGGCTCAACCGGCCTCCGGAGGCGGTGGCACAGGTTCGAGCCTGCTGGGGCCCTGCTGGGGCCACACCGCGAACGCCGGGTCGGGTCGTCCCGCACACTTGAGCACGGCTGGCCGGGTGCGGCGCGCTTGGCACGTTCCGGCTCGGTAGGGTCATTCCACGACCGATGCCCGCTGTCGACACGTGAGGATATGCCCGTGGCTGAGGCCGATGGCCGCATCGGCGGACGGTACCGGCTGGGCCGGCAACTCGCGTCCGGTGGCATGGGGACCGTCTGGCAGGGGTGGGACGAGCGCTTGCAGCGCCCGGTAGCCGTCAAGAAGTTACATGTGCACCCGGGGCTGACCAAGACCGAGCGCGACGTCGCAGTCATGCGCGTGACGCGCGAGGCCCGGTTGACAGCGCGCCTGCACCATCCCAGCGCGGTTCAGGTCTTCGACATCGTCGACGAGGGCGATAGCCCCTGCCTGATCATGCAGTATGTCCCGTCGCGCAGTCTGCAGGAAGTCGTGCGCGAAAACGGACCGCTACCGCCGGACGAGGTCGCGCGGATCGGCACGCAGGTGGCCGCCGCGCTGGCGGCGGCACACCGCGCCGGCATCGTGCATCGTGACGTGAAGCCCGGCAACGTCCTGATCGCCGAGGACGGCACCGCGAAGATCACCGACTTCGGCATCTCGCACGCCTTCGATGACGTCACCCTGACCTCGACCGGCATGGTGGCCGGCACGCCCGCTTTCCTCGCCCCGGAGGTAGCGCGTGGCGCGCCCGCGGACTTTGCCAGCGACGTGTACTCCCTGGGCGCAACGCTCTACATGGCTGTCGAGGGCAAGCCACCGTTCGGTACCGATCAGAACCCGATGGCCGTGCTCCACCGGGTCGCGTCCGGCGAGTCGGACCCGCCCACCCGCAGCGGTCCACTGACCCCGATGCTGAACTCGATGATGTCCCCCGATGCGGCCGGGCGGCCCACCATGGTCGACGTCGCGAACACCCTGCCGAGCGTGCACGCAGTGACGCACGATCTGCCGACGAGTTCCACGACCCAGGTCATCACCCGCCAGCGGCCCCCGGCGCTAGCCGCCACTCCCATCGCCGAGGGCGACACGCTCGCCTTCGCTGCCCCGGCACCGAGCAGTGGCCCGGCACCACCCCCGGAAGACCGCGAGCGGAGCCGCTCCTGGCTGCCGATCGTCGCCGTCGCGATCGTTGTCTCGCTCGGCACGGTGCTGGCGATCGTCCTGCTCAGCGGAACCGGCGCCAGCAAGCACGGCGCGAGCGGCCCGACATCCTCGGCGCCGTCACCGTCGCCGTCGCTGTCACCGTCGAAGCCGGCGACGAGGACGCCCTCGCCGACGCCCTCGCCCCGCTCGCCGATCCAGAACGGTCCACCAACCAGCCGGGAACTCGCGAACGCGATCGTCGGCTACTTCAACGTCGTACCGGGCAACCTCGACGCCGGTTGGGCACTGCTGACGCCACATTTCCAGAACACCAAGGCGCTGAACCGCCAGACCTACGACAGCTTCTGGAACAGCGTCGAGCGCGTCGGCGTCAGCAGCGCGACCGGCGAGCCCCCGAACGCCGCCACCGCGACACTCAGGTACCGATACAAGGACGGCCGGGTCGTAACCCAGCAGACGCGTTTCCTTTTCGTCCGTCAGGACGGCGTGCTCAAGATCGACCGGGAGAACTAGACGTGCCAGGTATGGGTTGGCGCCGCCGACCCATGACGCCGCGTTGACAGGTCGGTCATTCGTCTTCTGGTCGAGCTCGATCGAGCCAGTCGCCGAGCAACGCGGCGAGTAGTTCGGGTCGCTCGTGCATGAGCGCGTGGCCGGCGTCCTCGATGACTGCCAGGGTGGCGTGCGGGTAGCGCTCGAGCAATTCGACCGCGTCGGCGTACCCGACGACCGAATCGCGTCGTCCCGCCACGACCAAGGTCGGCGCCGAGAACGCGCTCGACCCGACGTCGACCGTCCACCCGGCGAAGATGCGCCCCAGCGCAGCCTCGTCCACAAGCGTCGTACCCGGCGCAATGCGGTCGCGATAGCGGCGAGCGGTGGCCTGTGTGCGGACGACGAAGTACTCCTCGAACCCCGCCCGCTGTGCAGGTTCGAGTTCGTCGTACGCGTCGGCGTCCTCGCGAACCACGTCGTGGTCGGGCACGTGTCGTGACCGCTCGGCGAGGGGGCACAGCAACGCCAGACCGAGCACCGTGTCCGGTCGCCGTGCGGCCACTCCGCGAGCCAGGTAGGCGCCGTAAGAGTGCCCGAGCAGCATCACCGGTCCCGCGCCCAGCTGATCGGTGAAATCGCCGAGCAACGTCACCACATCATCGTTGCCGGTCAGGCCGTCGGTCGTCGAGAGGCCCATCCCCGGCAGATCCGGGTAGATCCGCCGATATCCCTTGTCAGGAACAATGGCCTCGATCGCCGCCTCGATCTCGCGATGATCAACACCAGCACCGTGTAGCGCGACGAGCGGCACGCCGCCGCCATGCTCGACGTAATGGACCAAGGCTTCGTTGATCCGGCACTCCATGCCGACACCGTAATGATCCATGCCGACGACGCGCGCCGCGCGAGGAATAGCCGGTCGAGGATCGATGACGGGGCAGCGTCGGTCGGGAGGCCGCCGGTCAAACGACGTCACCGCGTTCAGCCACGTGACGCCGACGGAGCCAGAACACGAATCCCTGGCGCTGGCCGGGTATTCAGGCGCGGCCGCGCTGGATTGGTGCGCCGAAAGTCCGGTTGATCGAACGCCCGAGGGTCTCGAGCGACCAGTGCACGCAGCGGCTGTGCGAGTACAGGTCTGTCAGCGCAGACGCTCGGCTCGCAGCACCAGGTCATGGGTGTGGTGCGCCCCGCCTCCGGTAGCTACATGACGCGGTCGTCTCTCGTTTACGTGGACCTGCCAGTCCTCGCCGAGCAGGGCGGCGACGTCTGACGGGCTGACGTAGTCGGCCGGGTCGAACCCATGTGCGTTGGACTGCTCCACATCGACGTCGGCGTGGTGAACGACAAGAAGAACCCCGCCGGGTGCAACGGCGGCCAGCAGCAGACGCTCAGCGTCGTTTCTCGGGGTACGCAGCAGTGCCGGGTACTGCGCGGACACCAGGTCGAACGCGCCGGCCTGAAGCGGCGCTTCCACCAGGCCGGCGTGTACCCATTGCACCTCTGCTCGCGCGTCTTGGGCATGGCGCTCAGCGCGCTTCAGCGCCACCTGCGACACCTCCAGCGCTGTCACGTCCCAGCCCTGCCCGGCCAGCCAGACCGCGTCTGCGCCCTCGCCGCAGCCGACATCCAGCGCCCGACCCGGCCTGAGTTGCGCCACCTCGGCGACGAGGACCGCGTTGGGCTGTCCGCTCCAGACCTGCTCCGAGCCGGCGTACATTTCGTCCCACTCCGCGGCGCCGTTGTTGGTTGCGGTGCCGGGTAACGGATCCCGCTGCCGGGCGCCGGTCCCTCCAGTTGAGTTCCCCGGCGGGAGCGGGCCGCGAGTTGTCCGCTTGCGCATCAGTCGCGTGCGACCTGTGCGAGTGCGTCGCGCACGATCGCGAGGTCGGACGGATCGATGCGGTCGATGAACAGCTCCCGCACGAGCGTGATGTGCGGGGGCAGGACACGGGCGAGTAATGCCTTCCCGTCCGGTGTCAGGTGTAGCAGCACGACCCGGTCGTCGTCGGTGCTCGCGCGACGCACCACCAATCCCCGGCGCTCGAGCTGACCGGCCTGGTAGGTCAGCCCGCTTTTGGTGACCACGAGTCCCCGCGCCAGCTCGCTCATGCCGATGCCGTCGCTGCCCGAGCCGAGCCGGGCGAGGATTGAGAATTGCACCTCGGTCAGATCGTGGGCCCGGAGCTGCTGCGTCACCGCCCGCTGCAAGCGGTCGCCGGCGCCGCGGAGCGCGAAGTACGCGGCGAGCTCATCGTCGCTGAGAGCTCTGACCACAGGATCTCCTGTTGTTCAAATTCAAACTATCCGCTAACGTCGGACTCGTTCAAATTCGAACGATAGCAGGCGGTTCCGCCGCCGGACAGGAGTACATCATGCGCATCGCCGTCCTCGGCACCGGTCACATGGGCCGCACCCTCGGTATCGCCTTCATCGGCGCCGGTCACGACGTCGTGTTCGGGTCCCGCGACCCCGGCCAGGCAACGGACCTCCCCGCACCCGCGTTCGGCCACGTCGAGGCCATCGCCGGCAGCGACGTCGTCGTCAGCGCCCTCGCCGCGGCGCACTCGCTCGCAACCCTCACTCTGCTTCGCGAATCGCTAGCCGATCGGGTGCTGATCGACATCGGCAACGCCGTCGACCAGCACATGGACTTGATCTACCCGGACGCAAGCCTGGGTGAGCGGTTGCAGCAGGCGCTCCCGGACACGCGAGTCGTCAAGACGCTCAACACGCTCGGCGGCCCGATCGGCGTGAACCCGACCCTGCTGTCGGCTCCGACGAACGTGTTCCTGTCCGGCGACGACGACGCCGCCAAGGGGGTCGTCGCGGGCCTCCTGACAGATCTCGGCTGGGCGGTCGACCGACAGGTCGACCTCGGGGGGATCGCCACCGCGAAAGCCGTCGAGCACTACTTCCTGCTGTTCGCCGCCCTGATCGGCGCGCTGCGCACCCCGATGTTCAACATCGCCATCACGCGCTGACCAACCACAACGACGGGCGCGAGCATGACCACCAAGCCGGACGTCGACCCATCGGTCACCGCAGACGGGCTCCGTCGCCGCGCCCGCTCCTCCTGACGCCGCTGAGCCGGCACTACGTGCGGCGTGCCGACGCGAAGGGTGCTAGCTCTCGAGCGCCGCGAGGCGGGTGCAGCGAGCCTCGTCGAGCGGCTGTCCGGCGGCGGCGAAGCCGGCCGCCGCCGCGCGGAGGTGTTGGGCGGCAGCGGCCGCTTCGCCATGTGCGTGCGCGCGGTGACCGCGCACCTCGTCGAGGGCGGCGTCCCATGCGGGTAGGCGCATCACCACGTTCGCCAGGTACTCCGCTTCCTCGGCCCATCGATCGGCCCGCTCGTCGTCGCCGGCCCGCGCGGCGGCGATCGCTGCGGGTACGGCAAGCGTGATCCGGCAGCCGGGGCAGGTTTCGATCGGGCCACGCACCGCGGTCTCGGCCTCTTCGAGCGCGAACAAGCCCGAGGCGGGGTCGCGGGCTGCCGTGATCCGCGCGCCGTAGATCCGATCGAAAAGGTGGAAGCCGACGTCGGACTCTCGGGCGATGACCAGCGCCTCGGCCAGCAACGTGTCCGCCTCGTCCTTCCGGCCGCGGTACATCGCTACCTCAGCCCGTCGCTGAAGCGCAAAGGCTTCCCCGGTCGCGGCCCCGATCTCGCGGTGCAGCTGCGCGCCGGCAGCAAGGTCGTCGTCCGCCTCGTCGAGGTGACCGGCCAGCATCCTCGCTTCGCCTCGAATGGTGACCGCGAACGCACGCCCGCGAGCGGCGCCGAGCCGCTGGGCTTCGGCCGCCAATGAGTCGGCGAACGCGATCACGTCGGAATAGGGTCGTGCGCCGTAGAGAAGCCGCTGGGTGATGCACAGCTGACCGTCGAACACGCTGACGGCGAGCTTGGGCAGCGCGTGTGTCTCACGAAGGTCCGCGCGGATGCTGCTGCGGAGATCCCCACGAGCGTGTGCGGCGGCTGCGTAGGCCCAGGACGCAATCACCAACGCTGTCGAGTCGGTCGACTTCATGGCCAGCCGGCGCGCCTCCGCGGCCTTCGCCATACCTACGTCAGGTTCGCCGAATCCGAGAGCCGCGGCGCCGCACAGCGCCAACGCGTGGACGAGACGACCCTCGACCGTTGCCGGCTGCAATCCTTCCAGTACCTGCAGTCCCCCGGCCGGGTCACCGAGCTTGATGGTGGCCAACGCCTGTTTGGCTCTGAGGTCGTGCGCCGCCTGCCCGCCCACGGCAACGGCCGCGTCCGCGTAGGCCGCTGGAGCGCCGACGTCCCCTCGTGCGTCAAGCGCTTCGGCACGCATGCACAGCGCATTGCTGTCGTCGGGCCGGTGGGCAAGCACTCGGTCAACCTGCACGAGCGCATCACCGAATGCGCCCAGCCGCATTGCCTGCCTGGCTGCGTCGAGCAGCCAAGGCCGTGCCTCGGACGGGCGCCCGCCCTCGAGCCAATGGTGCGCGATCGAGCCGGGCGCGGCGCCAAGGGTCGCCAGCAGCCGGGCAATGTCGCGATGGACCGCGACTCGCCGGTGTGGTGCAAGCCGGTCGACCAGGGCCTGCCGGACCAGCGCATGGCGGAAGTGATAGCGGCCGGCCGAGACGACCAGCACGCCGGCGCCAAGCGCACGATCGAGCATTGCGAACGCCTCGCTTTCCGGGGCATCGGCAAGGGTCACGACGTCGCCCGGATCCAATTCGTCGCTCGCCAGCGCCAGCCGCTCCAGCATGGACGTCGTCGCCTCGCCGACGTCGACGAACCTCGAGATGATCGCGTCGCGCGCCGTCGTCACCAGCGCCGGGACACCGGCAACCGGACTACGGGCGATCTCGAGGGCAAGGAACGGATTGCCTTCGGCAAGTGTCACAAGCCTGTCCAGCGCGGTCGCTGACCGCTGCGCCGGGCCGCTCGTCGCGATCAGCGCGGCTGTGTCCTCGCGGTCGAGCGGCTCCAAGTCGATCTCGACGGCGGCGCCCGCACGCTGCAGCCGGGCAACTCCGCGAGTGAGGGCGTCGGGCGCCTGCTCGCGACGATAGGCAAGCACGACGACCAGTCGCGGCCCTATGGAAGAGCCGAGATGCAGCAGCAAGTCAATCGTGGCCTCGTCGGCCAGATGCGCGTCGTCAACGGTCAGAACGACAGCTTTGCCATTGCCGGCCGCCAGGAGAAGGCGAGCGAAGGCGCCGATCACCTCGTGCCGGGTGAGTGATTTGTTCACTGTGGCGGGCGAGCTCATCAACGGGGTCAGCCGGGCTAGTACCGCGCGCGCGTGGTCACCCACGGCATCGGGCAGACCCGGCCGGCGGCCCATGAGATCCTCGATGGCGCGGACCAGCGGTCCGTACGGCCCGACCGTCTCGGTGGCCGCGACTGCGATCGTCATCCAGCGTTCTGCCTGGGCAATTCGCGCGACTTGCCGGCACAACGCCGACTTTCCGATTCCCGCGGGCCCGCGCACCACCAATGCGCCGGTGGGGGCGTCGGAACGCAGCAGTGCTTCGGCTCGGGCCACCTCGAGCTCACGGCCGACGATGGCGGGCTCGTCGATCGCCATCGCGGCGACGCACTCGTCGTATACGGCGTCAGTCTCGTCGCTCGGCAGCATGCCGAGCTCGCGGCGAAGGACGCTTCGCAGCCGTCCGTACCAGCGGATCGCCGACGGGCGGCTGCCCCGCGCGATGTCCCGCCGCATCAACTCCCGGTACGCGGGCTCATCGGTCGGTTCGACCTCGATCAGCCGCTCCCACTGGCCGCTGCGTCGAAGCAACTCCGAATGACGCAGGCGTAGCCGCTCACGCTCGGCCTGGGTCCATTCCTCGTACCGCGAAGCCGGCAACAGCTCGCCCCCGTAGGTCGCGGCCGCTGCCGCGCATGCGGTCGCGTCCCCGCGCGCCAGCGCCTCGCGAGCTTGCGCCTCGAAATCGTCGACGTCGACCACCACCGGTCGCTCCGGCAACAGCAAGACCTGCCCGCCGCGCAGGACGACCGCCTCGGGCGTAGCCAGCGCCTGCCTGGCGTAGTGGGCGGCCTTGCGGAGGTTGGCGGCGCCCGCCCCGGCGGCGAGCCGAGGCCACAGCGCCTCGATGACTTGGTCCCGGGTGAGGCGTCGCTCGTCAGCGAGGGCGAGCAGCTGAACCAGTTCGGCGGCGCGACGGGTCGACCAGGCATCCGAGCCGACGTCACTGCCGGCCACCGTAACCCGGAAACCGCCGAGCAGGCGGATGTTCACGGTGTCCTGCGAGCGCGCGGCCATCGCCCTCCGATCGGGAGCGGATGTTACCGCGGGAACGATTCAGGAACGCCGGCCAGAAATCATCGTGTGCGAACGGCAGCAGATGGCTGCCGTCAACCGACAAGGAGGCGGACGGTGCAGTCAACAACGAAGACGGAAACCCCGGTGGCCATCGAGGGAAACGGCGTGGAACTGCGGACACTGCCGATCGGCGGCGGCATGAGCGCGACATTCGTGCGCCTGCCGGGAGGAGCAGATCTTCGCCCCGCCGTGGTCGGGCTTCCCGACGACCTCTGCCAGTGCCCGCACTGGGGCTATCTGCTCAAGGGTCGCGTGAAGATGCACACGCCTGACGGCGAGCCGGTGTATGGCGCCGGTCAGGCGTTCTACTGGGCCCCAGGACACGCTCCGGAAGCGCTGGAGGACTCTGAGTACGTGGACTTCTCACCCACCGACGAGTTCAACCACGTCATCGAGCACATCAAGTCCCAGGGGTAGCGGACCACGACTATCCCCACGCGGAGGGCACGTTCCGCAGCAGCGCCGAGGCGATCGCCGAGAACTTCGACGACGTCGTGTCGGACGAGGATCGCGCGGCGATCCTCGGTGGCACGCTGGCCGACATCGTGGGCTTCGACAAGACCAAGAAGCTGGCCCGGACGCCGATTTCCCAGGCCGTCTGACACCACCGCGTCGCCCGTCCGGCCCCGGAGCGAGATCGCTCCGGGGCCGGTCGCGTTCGTCCGCCCCAGTTCGCCAGCCGCGACTGCAGTACGCGATGAGCAGCTGGTTCCCGGTCGGCGCGCGGACTCGGTACTTTCAGGCCGTGAGACGGGCCAGAATCTCATTGACATCGGTACCCGCGGCAATGTCGGCACGCAGGCGAATCACGGCCGCAGCGGCAGAAAACCCCACGACACCGGTCAGCCGTCCCCCGGACGAGTAGACGACGACCGTGCGGGAGTTGGGACCCCAGGCGATGACCTCAGCGTCGTCATCCGAAGCCGGGCTGCCGAGGCCCTGGAACTTGACGTCGTACTGATCGCTCCACCAGTACGGCACGTCGGGCCCGGGCCGCTCCTGATCGAGGATCGCGGCCGCCACCCGATCAGCCTGCGCACCCACGTTGGTCCAGTGCTCGTGGCGCCGCCCGGCCCATTTCGCGACGTCACCCACGGCGTAGACGTCGGGCGCCGCACGTCCCTCGGCGTCGCACTCGATGCCGTCATCGATCGACAGCCCGCTATCGGCTAGCCACGCCGTGTCGGGCACCACCCCTATCGCCTCGAGGATGACGTCGACGGGCAGGGTCGTACCGTCGTCCAGGGCCAGCCTGCCCGGTTCCGAAGGCCGAACGGCCCTCCCCATATGGAGCACCACGCCGTGGCCGGTATGCAGATCGGCCACGAGCGGAGCCGCCACCGGCCCGACCACGCGGATCATCGGAGCGGCCAGTACGTCGACGAGGTCGACCTGCAGGCCGAGAGATCGGGCGCTCGCCGCCACCTCGCATCCGATCAGGCCCGCACCGACGATGCCGACGCGACTCCCCGCGGACAGGGCGGCCCGCAACGCGTGCGCGTGGTCGAGGGTGCGCAGCACTAGACCATCCAGACCGGGAACGCGACGGGGAACCGCCCCGCTGGCGACGACAACCACGTCGTAGGGGACCGACCCGGCGTCGGTGAGCACCAATTGCTGGTCGACCGCCAGGCCGGTCGCCGGCTCACCGAGCCGCATCGTCACATCGAGTGCTCGGATGTCCTCGTCCGAACGCAGCCAGGGGTCGGCCGCATCGGAGTGGAGCACGCCTTTGGACAGCGGTGGCCGGTCGTACGGCGGATGCAGTTCACCGCCTATGACCACGATTTCTCCGCCGAAGCCGCGACGGCGTAGCTGCTCAACGGTGCGAAGGCCACCCAGCCCGGCGCCGACGACGACGACGCGCTTGATGACGCGTCGGCGGGATGACTCGGCGCTCAACTCGGATCCTCACATCTGTGCCGACGATCGAAGAGCAACGATGTCTCTGACAGAGATCGCCTCGCCGGGCCGCCGGGAAGCTCACATCGCGATCCGCGAAGGCCATTGGGTGAATTGGCGATGACACTAACGCACGGCACGCCATTGGTGATTGAGCGATTCGTCGCACTTCGCGGCTCCAACGGCAGTCCCGACGGCACGAAGGTGACCGCATGTGGCCATCCACTCGCTGCGGCGCTGCCGCGGGTGATCCCCGGCTCTACGCTGCCCCGGAGCCGCCGCCCCCGCCCCCGCCACACTCGGGTGTGTTCACCCTGACCGTCATCTACCGGGGGCCGGGCAGACCGGATCCGGCAGGGTCGGCGGACTTCCCTGCCGGATCCGGGGTCGAGTGGCGGTCAGCTCACCGGGATGAACTGCCAGTTCTGCCCGAAGTTGCCGTTGCCGCTGACCGCGTACTGCTGGATGTTGATCGAGTCGGCGATGCTGCCGCCGGTCAGGTCCAGGCCGAGGCCACTCGTCCGGTTGAGGATCTTGTAGTAGCCGTTGCCCACCGACACGATCTGCCACTGTTGATTGCTGTTGCCGGTACCGCTGATCGTGTACTGCTGCATTTGCGTGCCGTTGCTGGTGGAGCCGCCCGGATCGTCCAGCGCCTTCCCGCTCTTCACGTCGACGATGTTGTAGTAGCCCGACCCAGCATCGACCAGCCGCCACTGCTGGTCCGCGTCGCCGTCGTCGGTGTACTGGACGATCTTCGCCCCGTCCGCGGTTGAACCGCCGTCCACTCCGAACGGCTTGCCCGACTGCCGCGACGCGATCTTGAAGACGTGCCCGGCCGAGGGGGTCGCCGACAGCACCGGGGCCGCGCCGATCGTCGTCACGAACGTCACTGTCGCCCGTGGTGGCAGCGTGTAGCTGAACGATCCCTTGCCGTTCCAGGTTGTCGTGAACGTCGTCGATGCCGCGTTGGTGTTCGTGGCTACGAGGACTTCCTGGCCGTTCGGGTTCTTGAAGGCCGACGTGACGATGCCGTGCGCGTTCACCGTGGATGCGATGTGCGTGGCGCCCACCTTGACGAACTTCGCGAGCTGCGCGAACTGGTAGTAGTAGTTGTTCTTCGTGACGCTCGTGCCGTTGATGGTGACCGGTGCGGTGCACGACGTGCAGCCGCCGAGGTGTGGGCCGCTGGACGGGTCGAGCGCGAGGTTCCACAGCACGACGCTCTTCGCCCAGTTCTGCGTGGACAGCAGTGCCATGTCGGCGGTGCCGTACTTGATGATGTTGGTCGGCGCGGTGTCCGAGGAGCACTCGGTCTCGTAAGCGTCCTTGCTCGGGTTCTGGTTGTGTAGCAGCGTCATCGACGTCGGGTCGCTCGTGTTGTCGTAGCAGTGCCAGGCGATGCCCGAGACGTCACCGGCCGCGCTCGATCCCAGCAACTGCTGCGGGAACGTGTCCAGCGCCCAGTTGTGGTCGAAGCCGAGAATCTGCTGGCTCAGTCCGGCGGCGTTCAACGACGGCTTGAGGTAGTTGTGCACCCAGTTCGCGTAGTCGGACACGGCCCAGTACATGCCGGGGTAGTCCGTAGGTGCGTACCAGGGCTCGTTCTGCGGGGTCACGGCGAAGATCGGGATGCCGTGCACCTGGTAGCCGTTGATCCATTTGACGAAGTAGTCGGCCCAGCCCTGGTAGTACTGCGGCAGCAGGGTCGCGTTGACCCCGCCGGAGTTCCCGACCATCGAAGCGTTGGACTTCATCCACGCCGGCGCACTCCACGGGCTGGCCACGATCTTCAGGTTCGGGTTGATGGCCAGCGCGTCCTGGATCACCGGGATGATGCGGCCGGTGTCCTGCGAGGAAAGCGCGAAGTTCTGCGTCGGGTTGTTCGACGGGCCGGCGGTGTCGTCGGAGGTCCAGTCGACGCTCGCCGCCGTGAAGTCGCTGGCGGTCATCGGCAACCGCCAGAACGACTCACCGAGACCGGTGCTGGTGTTGAAGATGTCGTTCATCAGCGTGTTGTAGGTGCTGGGCGCGCTGGCCTTGAGGTTGGCGAGCAGATACGCCGAGGAGTCGGTGAAGGACTCCCCGAACCCCGAGATCGTCTGCGAGGTCAGGCTGTCGTTAACCGTCACGTTGATCGATCCGGACGAGACCGAGCCGAGCGTGATGGCCGATTGCGGTGAGAGGTTGGCTGTGCCGTCGGACTTCGTCAGCGTGACCTGGAGCGTCTCGCCGACACCGTAGGCGGGCGCGAGCCCAACCGCGGTGAGCGTCCCTGCGGTGATGACGAACGCACTGATCAGTGCGATCCGGCGTCGCAATCGGGCGGAGTGGGGCATGGGGTTCTCCTGTTCTCGACTAACCGACCGGGCCGGGGTGCCCGGACGGGTGATGCGACACGGGAGTCCGCCGGCTCCGGTGCCTCAGCGTGCGGGCACGGCGTTGGCAACAATCACCGCCTGCAGCCAGTGGGCGCTGTCCTTGAGCACGCGGGTCTGGCTCGCGTAGTCGTTGTAGACGAACCCGAACCGCCAGCCGTAGCCCTCAGCCCACTCGAAGTTGTCCATCAGCGACCACACGATGTACCCGGCGAGCGGAACGCCCGTGGCGATCGCCTCGGCCGCGGCCCGGAAGTGCCCGTCGAAATAGGCGATCCGCTCCGGGTCGTGTATCGCGCGGTCGGGCGTCTGGTAGTCGTGCAGAGCGAGCCCGTTCTCGGTGATCCACAGCGGCAACGGCGTCCACTCGCGGTGCACCCGCTCGAGTACGGCCCGCAGCGCCGCCGGCCGGATCGCCACACCGCCGGCGGTGACCGGCTCGGTGGGTGGCAGCTTGCGCGCGCCGCGCACCCGGTCGTTCTTGGCGTCGCCGACACCGTCGGCGGCGACAACGTGGTGCTGCTCGTAGAAGTTGATGCCGAGAAAGTCGGTGGGCGCGCTGATCGCGGCCATGTCACCGGCCTGCACGAACGCGAAGTCGCTGATGCCGGCGTAGAAGTCGTACGCGTCGTCCGGGTAGGTGCCGCGCAATACCGGCGAGAGGAACATCCGGTTCTCGACGAGGTCGACCCGCTGTGCGGCGGCGACGTCCTCGGCGCGATCGGATCCGGCGTGCACGTCGGAAAGGTTGAGCGTAATACCGGCCTGCGAGTGCGGCGCCAGCGCCCGAATGCGCTCCAACGCCCGGGCGTGCGCGAGCAGCGAGTGGTGCACCGTCGCCACGGCGGTCGCCTCGTCCTGCACGCCGGGGGCATGGCGCCCTTCCAGGTGGCCGATGTAGCTGACGCAGTACGGCTCGTTGACGGTGATCCACCGCGGCACCCGGTCGCCGAGCCGCCGGACCACCGCGTCAGTCAAGTCGGCGAAGTGCTCAGCCATGTCGCGGTTACCCCAGCCGCCCTTGTCCTGAAGCCACTGCGGAAGATCCCAGTGATACAGGGTGATCATCGGCTCGATG
>JAODNL010000082.1 GCA_025465405.1 Pseudonocardiales bacterium
GGATTGAGCGGGTCAGCCGGATTGAGCGGGTCAGCCGGATTGAGCGGGTCAGCCGGATTGAGCGGGTCGACCGGATTGAGCGGGTCGACCGAGTCGATCGGGTCGATCGGTGTCGTCGGAGATGGGATCCCAGGATCGGGCATGGGCACCGACTGCCCGAAGTCACGAGGGGTCTCGCGCGGGCCCAGAGGCTCGCCACGGCCGGCCGCGTCGAGGCGGGTCAGGTCGGTATCGGACATCCGGTGCTTGCCGTAGGGCCCGATACGGGGCGGCGGCGGCGACGCGGCGGTAGGCAGCCCCGGTGCAACGGCCTCATGGCCGTCCACACTGTCGTCGATGGCCAGCTCGTCGCCGAGCTCGTCCTCGTTCGCGGATCGCGCGGACTGCCGGCGATCGTCGTCGGAGCGGTCGGGACCATCGTCGGCGATCATTCGGTGCCCCCACGGACTGGTGAGCGCGGCGAACGATTCGACGAGCTGCTGGTCACTCGCACCCGCATTCGGCCAGGATCAGCGCGCGATGGTCTCGCGCTTCTCCTTGATCTTGGCCTTCTTGCCGCGCAGATCGCGGAGGTAGTACAGCTTGGCGCGTCGCACGTCACCGCGCGTCACGACCTCGATCTTCTCGATCACCGGCGTGTGCACGGGGAACGTGCGCTCCACGCCGACGCCGAAGCTGATCTTGCGGACGGTGAAGGTCTCCCGGATCCCGCCACCCTGGCGCCGGATGACAGCGCCTTGGAACACCTGGATCCGCGAGCGCGCACCCTCGACGACGCGGACGTGCACCTTGAGGGTGTCGCCGGGACGGAAGTCGGGCACGTCCGCGCGCAGCGACTGGGCGTCCAGGGTGTCGAGGGTGTTCATCTCGGGCTTCGCTTCCTTGTTGGTCTCGCTGTACGGGCGGCACTCGGCACAGCGTGGCGGTGCTGCTCGATGGGGGTTCCCACGGGCGCCAGGGCACAGTGGGCAACCCCACGATGATGCCACACCAGCCACCCGAAGCCGAAACTGGCGCGATGCTCACAGCAGGTCGGGCCGACGCTCCGCGGTGCGCTCCCGCGATTTTTCGGCCCGCCAGCGCGCAATCTCACCGTGGTTCCCGGACAGCAGTACCGGCGGAACCTCGATCCCACGCCAGGACGCCGGCTTCGTGTACACCGGCCCTTCGAGCAGGCCCGCCGGGCCGGCCGCGAAGGAGTCATCGACCGCGGAGCGCGCGTTGCCGAGTACGCCAGGTAGCAGCCGGCCCACGGTCTCGGCGATGACCAGCACCGCGGCCTCTCCTCCCGCGAGGACGTAGTCGCCGAGGCTGACTTCCTCCACGGGCATGCGTCGCGCCGCGTAGTCGATCACCCGCGCGTCGATGCCTTCGTACCGGCCGCACGCGAACAGCAGCCAGGGCTCGGCGGCCAGCTCCGACGCGAAGGCCTGGGTGAACGGGCGGCCGGTAGGCGTCGGCACGACGAGGCGGGGCTGCCTCGCGCCCTCCGGCGGGGCGATCTCGTCCAGCGCGCGTCCCCACGGCTCCGGCAACATCACCATGCCGGGGCCGCCCCCGTAGGGCGTGTCGTCGACGGTGTGGTGCACGTCGTCGGTCCAGCGCCGCAGGTCATGGACGCGTACCTCGACCTGGCCACGAGCGATCGCCTTGCCCAGCAGCGACTGCCGCAGCGGCGCGAGGTACTCCGGAAAGATCGTGACGACGTCCAGCGTCAGGTCAGCGGCCACCACACACCGCCATTCCTCGGTGATCAAGACGTCCGAACGGTCGCCCTGACGACCGTTCCGACGTCTTGATCAACGGGGGCAACGGGTGGAACGGGAGGAAGGGGGGGTTCACAGGTCGAACAGCCCCTCCGGCGGGTCGATGACCACGCGGCCGCCCGGAAGGTCCACAGTCGGCACGATCGCCGACACGAACGGCACCAGCCGCTCCCGACCGTCGACGTCGAGGACCAGGTAGTCGGCCCCGCCGGCATGCAGCACGTCGCGCACCGGGCCGAGTTCCGCGCCGCCCGCGGTGTGCACGGCGAGGCCGATCAGGTCGGTGTCGTAGAACTCGTCGGGGTCCTCGATCGGCGGGCGTTGCGTGGCCTCGACCACGAGCTGCACGCCGCGCAGCGCCTCGGCGGCCACACGGCCGTCGACGTCGGCGAAGTGGATGACCAGCTTCCCGCTCGCCGACGAAGCGGACTCGACCGTCAGCGGGCCGGCGCCGGCGGGTTCGGTCCGCAGCACGGTGCCTGCGGCAAAGCGGGTGTCGGGGTCGTCGGTCCATGGCTCGACGAACACGTCGCCACGCACGCCACGGGCCGGACCGATCCGCCCGACCGCGACGATCAGCGGCCCGCCGTCGGTCACCGGGTCAGCGACGGTCCACGTCGACGACGTCGACGCGGATGCCCTTGCCGCCGACGCCGTTGATCACCTGGCGCAGCGCCTTGGCGGTGCGGCCGTTGCGGCCGATCACCCGGCCGAGGTCCTCGGGGTGGACCCGGACCTCGAGCCGCTGCCCGCGCCTGTTGTCGACCATGTCGACGCGCACGTCGTCCGGATGGTCGACGATGCCGCGGACCAGGTGCTCGAGGGCCTCCTCGAGCACGTCAGCTCTCCGCCGACTCGTCCGCCACAGCCTCAGCCATCACAGCCTCAGCCTCAGCCTCAGCCGGAGCCGCCTCAGGCGCGGGCGCCTCCGGCGGAGCCGCCTCCGCCGGTGCCGCCTCAGCCGTCGGTTCGGGGGCCGATTCGGCCGCCGGCCGGGCCGCGGCCTTGGCGGCCCGCTTCCGCGGCGTCGTGGCCTCGACCTCAGGCTCGCCGGACGCGTCGGCCAGCGCAGCGTTGAACAGCGCCTGCTTGTCCGCCTTGGGTTCGGCGATCTTCATCGGCGCCGGAGCGGGCTCGCCCTTGAACTTCTGCCAGTCGCCGGTGACCTTGAGGATCGCGGCGACGGCCTCGGTCGGCTGAGCGCCGACGCCGAGCCAGTACGCGGCGCGGTCGCCGTCGACACGGATGACCGACGGGTCGCTCTTCGGGTGGTACTCGCCGATGGTCTCGATGGAACGGCCGTCACGCTTGGTGCGGGCGTCGGCGACGACGATGCGGTAATGCGGCTCGCGCATCTTGCCCAGACGCATGAGCTTGATCTTTGTTGCCACGGGCTTCGGTGCTCCAGACTTGTCAAGGGTGGGCGCGACGGCTCCCGGTGGGGATCTCGGGTCGGGCGTCCGGGTGGACTGGCCGGAGGCGGGGAGAGGGTCCGCGATCCTGCCGGTACTCAGCGGGCCATTCTGCCAGATCCGGCAAGGACGGCGCGCCACGGTGCCGGCGCGGGCTCATAGACTGCTCCGGCCGGGCCCGGGCCCGCGGACGAGGGGGGCTCGACGTGGCAGACAACGGCACATCTCCCGCCGCGCCAGGCGGGGCCCGCAGCCGTCCCACGCTCGAGGTCGTTGCCGCCCGCGCCGGAGTCTCCCGGGCAACCGCGAGCCGCGCACTGCGCGGCGACGCGCATGTCAGCCCCGGGGCGCGCGACGCGGTGCTCCGCGCCGCCGACGAGATCTCCTACGCGGTGAACCGGGCTGCCCGGTCGCTCGTGACCCGCCACAGCGACTCGGTCGCGTTCCTGGTCGCCGAGAACGAGAACCGGATGTTCTCCGATCCGTACTTCCTCGGCATCCTGCGTGGTGCTCAGACCGAGGTCGGATCGGCCGGTCTGCAGCTGGTGCTCGTCATCGCCGCGACCCGCGCCGAGGCCGAGCAGTTCGAGCACTACGCCGCCGGCGGCCACGTCGACGGCGTCTTGCTGATCTCTCTGCACGCCGACGACGCCCTCCCGCGCCACCTCGAATCCATCGGCGTGCCGACCGTCTACAACGGCCGGCCGCTCTCGGACGACGAGTCGATCTACTCGGTGGACTCGGACAACCTGGCCGGGGCCCGGATGGCCACCGACCTGCTGCTCGCACGCGGGGCCCGACGGATCGCCACGATTTCGGGTCCGCTCGACATGGGCGCGGGACAGGATCGGCTCGCCGGCTACCGGGCCGCGCTGGCGGCGGCCGGCGTGCCTGTGCAGGAACGGCACATCGTGGAGGGCGACTTCAGCGTCGCGGGCGGTGCGCGTTCCATGGCTCGACTGCTGAGCGCGGATCCTGAGATCGACGCGGTGTTCGCGGCGTCCGACCTGACCGCAATCGGTGCGATGAACACGCTGGCCGAATACGGGCGCTCGATCCCGAAGGACGTCGCCGTGATCGGATTCGACGACATCCCCGACGCGGTGCTGGCCCGGCCGGCGCTGACCACGATCCGGCAGCCGATCGGCGAGCTCGGTCGCACCATGGCCCGCATGCTGCTGGCTCGCATGGCCGGCGTGCCCGTCGGACGCACGACGGTGCTTCCGGTGCAGGTGGTCCAGCGGGAGAGCGCCTGAGGTGAGAGCGCTCCCAGCTAGGCTCGGCGGGTGGTGGTGTTGACCCAGACTTCTGCTCAAACCCCTGCCGCAGGATCGCGACGCTTCCCGGACGGGTTCGTCTGGGGCGCCGCGACCGCCGCCTACCAGATCGAGGGCGCCGTCGGCGAGGCCGGGCGCGGCCGCTCGATCTGGGACACCTTCAGCCATCTGCCCGGCCGGGTGCGCGACGGCGACACCGGCGATGTCGCGACCGATCACTACCACCGCACCGCCGAAGACATCGCGATCATGGCCGAGTTGGGTCTGGGTGCGTACCGGTTCTCGGTGTCCTGGCCGCGGATCCTGCCGACCGGATCCGGCGCCGTGAATCGCGCCGGCCTCGACTTCTACACGCGCCTAGTCGACGATCTGCTCGCGGCATCGATCACGCCACTGGTGACCCTGTACCACTGGGACCTACCCGAGGCGTTGCAGCAGACCGGCGGCTGGGCCAACCGCGACACCGCAGCTCGGTTCGCCGAGTATGCGGAGGTAGTCGGCGCCGCGCTCGGCGACCGCGTCGCGACGATCACCACGCTGAACGAGCCGTGGTGCTCGGCATTCCTCGGGCACGCGGCCGGCGTACACGCACCGGGGCTTCGAGACGACGCGACGGCGCTGGCCGCGGCCCATCACCTCAACCTCGCGCACGGGCTCGGCGTCGCGGCGCTGCGCGCGGTGCTGCCGGCAACCGGCCGGGTGTCGCTGACTCTGAACCTCGCCCAGGTGCGCGGCGCGTCCGAGGCCGACCGCGATGCCGTCCGGCACGTCGACGGCATCGCCAACCGGATCTTCCTCGACCCGGTTCTCCGGGGCAGCTATCCCGCCGACGTCATCGACGACCTGCGCCATATCACCGACTGGTCGTTCATCCAGGACGGGGACCTCACTGCGATCAGCGCGCCGATCGACGCCCTCGGCATCAACTACTACTCGCCGACACTGGTGACGTCGGCGACGCCGGACATCGTCGCCGGGGCGACCGATGCCTGGGTCAACGACCCGCAGAGCGCGCCCGGTCCGTCGCGCTTCCCGGGAACCGACCGTGCCTACGCCGTGCCCCAGGACGGGCCGTACACGGCGATGCATTGGCGCATCGAGCCGGACAGCCTCACCGACCTGCTGGTGCGAGTCCACCGCGACTATCCCGGCGTGCAACTGATGATCACCGAGAACGGCGCCGCGTTCGACGACGCCGTCTCGCCCGACGGCGAGGTCCACGACCGCGACCGGATCGATTACATCGCAGCTCACCTGGCAGCGGTACACGGCGCGATCCAGGCGGGGGCGGACGTGCGCGGCTACTTCGTCTGGACGCTGCTCGACAACTTCGAATGGGCTTGGGGCTACTCGAAGCGGTTCGGGCTCGTCCACGTCGACTTCGCGACCCTTCAGCGCCGGCTGAAGGATTCGGCCCGCTGGTACCGCGACGTCATCGCGGCGAACGGGCTACCGACCGGAGCGTGACACGCGGCACGTCTGCGATCGGTCGTCCGATCGCGAGCGGCTGGGATGGTAGGAAAAGGTGTGGGGCTCCTCGAAGTATGAGTTCGAGGAGCCCCACGATGGTCTTTGCATGACGGCTCCGACCTTCACGAGAGTTCCGTCGGACCACCGCGTCGTCACCCGCGCTTCGCCGGGTTTCCCCAACGAACGATCCGGTTTTTCCTCTCGATCTGCCTCACCTTGCGGTGCGGCGTAGAGCAATTTCTACCGGTCCGCGCATCCGCGCGCAAGCCTTATTTCCTGGGACTTTCACGATGTCCAGTTGAGGTTGAGGTGATCGCGCGCCAATTAGTCGACCGACGCCAGCGTGCGGTCGTCGAGCGCGGGCAGCGGCACCGCGAGATCCCATCGCCGGCGCACCACCGGCACCGGGATCGGCTCGCCGCGCGATTGCAGGCAGAGCGCCCGCGCTCGCACCCGGCGATACCACACGGCCAGGCGCAGCGCGCCGAAGGACTGCACGCCGACGGCGACGAGCACGGCCATCCGAAGCGCGTGGGCCGAGCTGCCGCCCATTGCGTCGAGCGCCCAGCCGATGCCGAGCGCGATGACGACCGCCGCGACGAAACCGCCGACGTTCACCACGCCCGACGCGGTTCCGAGCGTGCGCGCGCCGTTGTAGTCGCGCGCCAGGGCGAATGCGGCCATCGACGCGGGACCGCCGAGCATCATGATCACGAACAGCACCACTACGACTCCGCGTGGCGGGTGATCCCCGAAGCCGGCGATCACCGTGCACCAGCCGGCGATCGTCACCGCGCAGATCGCGAGCCCGATCGGCACCCGCAGGAACGGACGCCGACCGATGACGCTGCCGAGAATGGGGCCGGTGACGGCTGCGGCCAGCACCCCCGCCATCAGGACCGCGCCGGCGCCGGCGGAGGAGAACCCGGCGCTCTTGATCAGATACTCGTCGCCCCAGAGGACGCCGAACGCGCCGGCCGACGACATGCAGGCGAAGTGCAACCAGAATCCGAGCCGGGTGCCTGGCAGTGACCACGCGTCCGCGACCCGTCGCGCCACACCCGACACGCCGTCACGGACGTCGGCCACGCTGCGCAGCGACGGTGGCGCGGGAGTGACCGGCAGCACTGCCCAGACGACGCCCGCGCCGCCGAGCGAGAGCAGCGCGGCCGACCCGAAGCTGATCGACCAGCCGGCATGGTGCAGCAGGACAGCAAGGGGCAGCGTCGCCAGCACGTTGCCCGCCATGCCGAACATGCCGGTCAAGGCGACCAGCACGGGATAGCGGCGGGCGCTGAAGTGCGTCGACGCATACCTCAGCACGCTGACGAACGTGAGCGCGTCACCGCAGCCGAGCAGGGCGCGTGCGGCGAGCGCCGCCGGGTAGGACGGCACGACCGCGAACAGCAGCTGAGCGACTCCCATGACCAGCGACGCCGCCACGAGCATTCGGCGTGGCCCGTAGCGATCGACGAAGACGCCGGTCGGCACCTGCATCGCCGCGTACACGCCGAGCTGGAGAAAGATGAACACGCTCAGCTGCGCCGGCGTGATGCCGAAGCGATGCTCGGCTTGCAAGCCCGCGACGCCCAGTGACGTCCGGTGCAGGACGCCCAGGAGGTACACCACCGCCGCGACGAGCCAGCCACCCACCGCGACACGCGTACGGCGCACTGCAAGGGGCTGGAGGGCGGCGACCGCGACCATGATTGTTCAAATTTTAG
>JAODNL010000143.1 GCA_025465405.1 Pseudonocardiales bacterium
TGGCAAAGAGCTCACGCTTCGCGGCTACTTAAGAGACTTTGGTCCAGGATCGTGCGCTTACACGCAGCCCGCGGCTGCCTGTCCGGGTCGTCCGTTCCAGTAGCGGGCCACGCCCGGATCCAATATCGCCCCGCTCAGGTCGGCGCCAGAAATATCGGCCCCGTTCCGCGGCGGCGATGAGCCGTTTGGCGTGCTTCTTGTGGACCGCCTGCCGCGTCACTCCGAGCGCTTCGGCGACTTCCTGCCAGCTCCAGCCCGCTCGCATGGCCTGCTCGACCGCGGAGTGCTCCAGCCGGTCGGCCAGGCGCCGTAGCGCAACCACGGCCGCCAGCTCGTCAGCGAGGCCCTGCGAGACGGGAACGTCAACACCCGACATGTAAGCAACTAAGGTTGACGGCGAGGGCCACTGTCAACCTAAGTTGCTTATCGGCAGCGGAAATGGACGCTGACCTGGCTTGACAGTCGATCGTGAGGCGATGTTCTCTGGGTTCAGGGGTTGCCGTGTCCGGTGCAGCTATCGCTCTTCTCGGTGCCATCGCCGGCTGCACGATCTATCTCGGCCTGCCGATCGGACGGATCCGTGCCGATCTGCCGCGGCTGAAGTCGGGGCTCAACGCGGTCGCCATCGGCATCCTGCTGTTCTTGGTCTGGGACGTCCTCACCCAAGCCTGGGAGCCGGTGGACCGTGCACTCGGACACCACCAGTGGGGTCCGGCCCTGCGAGACGGCTTGGTCCTCGCGGCCGGGCTGTGCGCGGGGCTTGCGGGTCTCGCGCACTACGACCGGTGGGCGGCCGCCCGGCGCGCACGCACCGGGGCGCGATCGACCGGACCCGGGGCGGCTATCGTCACCGGGCTGTCGGGGCGCGGGCCGGCGGCGGGTGAGATCGCGTTGATGATCGCCGTGGGTATCGGCCTGCACAACTTCGCCGAGGGGCTGGCGATCGGGAACTCCGCAGCGACGGGGAAGATCCAACTCGCGACCCTGCTGGTGATCGGGTTCGGCCTGCACAACGCCACTGAGGGGTTCGGCATCGTGGCGCCGCTGGCGGCGGCGGGTGAGCGTCCGTCCTGGGCCCGGCTGCTGCTGCTTGGCTTGATCGGCGGCGGGCCGACCTTCATCGGTGCCGTCGCCGGTCAGAACTTTGTGAACGAGATCGTGTCGGTCGCCGTCCTCGGCCTGGCCGCGGGGTCGATCCTCTTCGTGGTGATCGAGTTGCTGTCCGTCGCCCGCCGTACGGCGAGTAAGCAGCAGACTGCCTGGTGCGTCGCTCTCGGCATGCTGCTCGGGTTCGCCACCGACGCGGTTGTGACCGCCGCAGGCGTCTGAAGGCCGTCAATTGTTCATCGGCACGAGACTGCTGGAATTGATTAGCTAAGGCGTACCTAATATTCGCAATTCAGGTAAGGCTTACCTAATCCTTAAAAGACCTGTATTGCGTTATGTAGGGCTGTCGTGCTTTGCGGTTATCGGGCGTAATCTGGCTCTATGAAAGGGGACAAGGAAATCATCACCCTGCTCAACGAGCAGCTCACCGCGGAGATCACCGCGATCTCGCAATATTTCCTGCACGCCAAGATGCAGGAAGATTGGGGCTTCACCGGACTCGCCAAGCACACCAGGGCCGAGTCGTACGAGGAGATGCGGCACGCCGAGAGCCTGACCGACCGCATCCTCTTCCTGGAGGCGCTGCCGAACTACCAGCGGGTGAACCCACTTCGCATCGGTCAGGCCGTGGACGAGCAGTTGCGGTCCGACCTGGAGCTCGAGATGGAGGCCATCGGCCGCTTGCGCCCGGGCATCGAACTGATGCGCTCGCGGGGCGACGTCATCTCCGCCCGAATCTTCGAGAAGATCTTGGAGGACGAAGAAGAGCACGTCGATTACCTGGAGACCGAACTCGAACTCATCGAGAAGCTCGGCGAGCAGCTGTACCTCCAGCGCTATGCCGAACCGGCCGGGGATTGAGGCGCGCCCTGCGGCCTGGCTCGTAGAGAGGGCCTCGGACTCTGCCGCGTTCGCCTCCTCAACAGGTCATGGCCACTGGCTCGGCACTTACAGGAGACCACCGCGACGCCGTACGGTTTGGAACCGACAGGAATGGTGGAAGTGATCCTGCCGGTCCTCGCGTTGCGTTGATTACCGAGACGTCGTTATCGCCCTGGTCGACGACATAAACGAGCCCTTGGCTCACACTCACGTGGAACGGGTCGGTGGTGCCCACGACGCCGACGGGCCGCACTCACCGGTTCGGTTCCCACGGGAACGTTCGCGACCACTCGGTCCGTACGTGTGTCGATCACCGACACGCTGTTCGAACCGCCGTCGGTGACGTAGGCGGAGCCGCCGTCCGGGCTCACGGCCACCCCGGTCGGAGCCGCCCGAACGCGAATGGCGGCGATCAGCCGGTTGACCCGTGTGTCGATCACCGACACTCGGCCGGAGTCCTGATCGGCGACGTACCCCCGATCCCCTCTCGGGGCGGCTGCAACGCCCGACGGCGCCCCACCGACCGGGATGACCGCGACGGCCTTCCTGGCATCGGCGTCGACCACGGAGACGCTGCCGTCGAACTGGTTCGTGACGTAGAGGAGCGTGTCGGTGCCGAATATTCGGCCACCCTATGCGACCTGGGAGTACTCATGAATGAGCCCGCCGAGCCGGTCGCGGCGGATGACCCTGATATCGGCATCCACCGGGTCGGGTAACGCTCTCAGCGGGCTGGCCTGGTTCAACGCGCGGTGTGCACGGTGGGCGTTGAAATGGTCCTCGTACTCGGTGAGAACCTTGCGCAGATGCGCGGCGTTGAGGATGAGGAGCCGGTCGAGGATCTCTCGGCGTACGCTGCCGACCCAGCGTTCCATGATCGCGTTCATACGGGGCGCCTGAGGAGCGGTGCGCA
This sequence comes from Pseudonocardiales bacterium, assembly GCA_025465405.1. Lineage (GTDB taxonomy): Bacteria > Actinomycetota > Actinomycetes > Mycobacteriales > Jatrophihabitantaceae > RYN-117. The sequence goes on from JAODNL010000143.1 coordinate 2,903, forward strand.
CGATCCCTATGCCCTCGGCGCGGAACACCTCGTCGAATAGTGCAGTGAACTTGCTGTCCCGATCGCGAATCATGAACGTGAATGACCCGGCCCTCTCCCCCAGGTCCATCAACAAGTTCCTCGCCTGCTGGACCACCCAGCCGGCGGACGGATTCGCGCTGACGCCCAAGACATGCACCCGCCGAGTGGCATGCTCAACGACAGCGAAGCAGTACAGCCGGGTGAGCATGATGGTCTCGGCACGAAAGAAATCACAGGCGAGAATCCCCTCGGCCTGCGCGCGCAGGAACTCTCCCCAGGCCGACCCCGACCTGCGGGGGCCGGGTCGATACCGGCCTTCTT
>JAODNL010000152.1 GCA_025465405.1 Pseudonocardiales bacterium
ACCACCGATGCCAAGACCGGCCTGCTGAATGCCGTGGCCTGGGAGCAACTCAGCCAACGCGAGCTATCCCGGGCCGAGCGCCAGGGCGACACGACCGCCGTGCTCATCATCGACCTGGACCGGTTCAAGCTCATCAACGACGACTACGGCCATCTCGTCGGCGATATCGCCCTCAAGGCCGTGAGCCAGTGCCTGAAGAACGAACTCCGCGGTTACGACATGGTCGGCCGATTCGGCGGCGAGGAGTTCGTGGCGCTGCTGCCGAGTGTCGGCGAGGAGAACGCGCTGCTCATCGCGCAGCGCCTGCGCCGCAGCCTCGAACTGATACGCGTCGCCAGCTTGGTCGCACCGACCGTCGAGGTGTCGCCCGACCGCAGCTTGACCGTGTCGATCGGCGTTGCCTGTTCCCCGATCGACGGCACCGAGATCGGGGACCTGCTGCATGCCGCCGACTCCGCCCTCTATGTGGCCAAGCAGTCCGGCCGCAACCGGGTGGAGCTGGCTCGGCGCGGGCCGACGCAGCCGGGCGTCTCCATCGCCCTCTGAGCGTCCCTTTACCCGGCGCAGCCGGCAACAGGTCAATGACCCGCGGGCCGGCACCGGCTGAATTCGGCTATCCGGCCCAAACGCAGAATTCGGGCGTCAATGTACTGACGCCCGAATTCCGACATTCGGATTGCGGCCCGGCCCCACGCCGCTACTCGCTGTTACACGAACTCATCCGGCGTAACGCCGGGCCGCCTACCTCTCGCTGACCCGCGGTCAAGACCCCCGAACCTGACCGATGATCCCGCGTGAGGAGAGCGTTGGCCCCCCGTGAGCAGTAGTCTTCCAAGGAAGCAATCATCCGTCAAGTATCCGTTTGGAAAACCTCGTTACCATCCGGTAATACAGGTCACAGTCAGGTTTCGGGCGAGATGTGACGATCTTGAGGGCAATCCCCGCGTTTCGAGTTGCTGTCCCTCAAGCGGGCGTTTACTGTGGGTTGCGCCCGGGCGGTCGTTCCCCCGATCGACCGCTTCGGGCCTTATCCTCTCCGCGCCGCGTGATTTGTCCGCATTAGCGGCGAGTGAATGCCCAGGCGTCGGACACCATGGCGTCCAGCCCGCGGGTGGGTCGCCAATCCAGCAGCGCGAGGGCGCGAGTATTGGCCGCGACCAGCCGCGCCGGATCACCGGGTCGGCGCGATGCGTCGCGCACCGGCACCGACAGGCCGGTGACCGCCCGCACCGCCTGCAGCACCTGGCGCACGGAGTAGCCGGACCCGCTGCCGAGGTTCACGATCTGGTGCTCGCCGGCGATCGCCGCCGTCAGCGCACGGACATGGGCATCGGCGAGGTCGACCACATGGATGTAGTCGCGCACGCAGGTCCCGTCGGGCGTGGGGTAGTCGGTGCCGAAGATCGAGAGCGGCTCACTGTCGCCGGCCGCCGCCCGCAGGGCCAGCGGGATCAGGTGGGTTTCGGTCGCATGCCGCTCGCCGTAGCTCCTCCCATCCGGCTGGTGCAGCGCCCCGGCGACGTTGAAGTAGCGCAGGCTCACCGCCGCGAGCCCGTAAGCGCGTGCATAGTCGGCCAACGCGAGATCGACCGCGAGCTTGCTTGCTCCGTACGGGCTGGTGGGTCGGGTGGGCGCGTCCTCGTAGATCGGCATGTCGCTCACGTCGCCGTACGTGGCCGCCGATGACGAGAACACGATCCGATCGACGCCGTGGGCGCGCATGGCATCCAGCAGGGCGATCGTGCCCGTCACGTTGTTGTGCCAGTACCTCGCGGGATGCTGCACCGACTCGCTGACGAGGGACTTCGCCGCGAAGTGCAACACCGCGTCGACCGACCAGTCGCCGAGCACGTCCGAAAGCTGCGTGACGCCGGCCCGATGAAACCGCGCCTCCGGCGCAACCGCGTCGGCGTGCCCGGTCGACAGATCGTCCACGACAATAACGTCGTGCCCACGGGCAAGCAGTTCCGCCGTAACCACGCTGCCGATGTAGCCGGCGCCACCCGTCACCAATACCCGCATGCCACGGATTCTGGCCCATGAGCCTCGGCGGCGGATGAGCGCATCTGTGAGACTTGCCCACGTGGCTTCCCCCGCTGCTCGTGACGACGACACTGAACTACGCGCCGATGTGCGCCGGGTAGCCGCGCTGCTCGGAGAATCCCTCGTACGCCAGCAGGGTGAGCCCGCGCTCGAGCTGGTCGAGCGAGTTCGCACGCTGACCAAGCAGAGCAAGGAGGCCGGCAGCGCCGGCGTCGGGGCGCGAGACGAGGTCCGGTCGCTGCTCGCCGAGCTGCCGATCGACACCGCCTCGGTGCTCGTACGGGCGTTCGCCGACTACTTCCACCTCGCCAACGTCGCGGAGCAGGTCCACCGGGTACGCAGCCTGCGCAACCGCCCGGAGGACGCGGGCTGGCTCGCTGCCGCGGTCACGTCGGTCGCGAAGGAGAAGGGCGCCGAGGCGCTGACGGAGGCACTGGCGAGGCTCGCCGTGCGGCCGGTGTTCACCGCGCACCCCACCGAGGCCAGTCGCCGCTCGGTGCTGACGAAGCTGCGCCGGGTGGCCGACATCCTGGCCGTACCCACCGAGCCGGAGAGCGCCGCGCGGGCGCGGCAGGACCGTGACCTGGCCGAGATCGTCGACCTGATCTGGCAGACCGACGAGCTGCGCCGGCACCGACCCACACCGCTGGACGAGGCCCGCAACGTCTTGTACTACCTGCAGGACCTGGTCGACGAGACGATCCCGCAACTGTCCGCGGATCTTGCCGCCACGGTAGCCCAGCACGGCGCGTCGCTTGCCACCGACGCGCACCCGCTCACGTTCGGAACGTGGATCGGAGGGGACCGCGACGGCAACCCGAACGTCACCGCCGCGGTCACCCGCGACGTGCTGCGGATGCAGCACCATGTCGCCGCCCGCGCGATCACCCGCGCACTCGACACGTTGATCGCTGAGTTGTCGTCCTCGACCGCCGTCGTCAGTGCCTCTCCGGAGCTGGCCACCTCGATCGAAGCCGACCTTGCCGTACTGGACATCGACCCGCGACTGGTGACGCTGAACGCGACCGAGCCGTACCGCCTCAAGCTGACCTGCATCAACGCCAAGATCGCGAATACCCGCCGGCGCGTGGACGAGAGCCTGCCGCACGTTCCGGGGCGCGACTACCTCGGCAAGTCGCAGCTGCTGGCCGAGCTCGAGCTGATCGGGCGGTCCCTGCGCGACAATTCCGGCACGCTCATCGCGGACGGCCTGCTGGCCCGCGTCGAGCGGACGGTCGCCACGTTCGGTCTGCACCTCGCGACGATGGATGTGCGCGAACACGCGGACGCACACCACCACGTCGTCGCGCAGCTCGTCGACCGGCTGGTCGAGGAGACCTGGCTCTACAACGACGTGCCCCGCGAGTACCGGCTCCGCCTGCTGTCCAAGGAGCTGACCTCGCGCCGACCGCTCGCCTCGACGCCACCGCCGCTCGACGACGCCGGCGTCAAGACGTTCGCCGTCTTCACCGAGATCCGCGACGCGCTGGATGCCTACGGCCCGGAGGTGGTCGAGAGCTACATCGTCTCGATGACCCGTGGCGCCGACGACGTGCTGGCCGCGGTCGTGCTCGCCCGTGAGGCGGGGCTGGTCGACGTGCACGGCGCCGGCGCGGGTGGGATCGGCGAGCCGTTCGCACGGATCGGGTTCGTTCCGTTGCTCGAGACCGTCGGCGAGCTCCGGCGCAGCGGCGAGGTGCTGACTGACCTGCTGTCGGATCCGACCTACCGGCGCATCGTCGCCCTGCGCGGCGACGTGCAGGAGGTGATGCTCGGCTACTCGGACTCCAACAAGGAAGCCGGGATCACGACGTCGCAGTGGGAGATACACAAGGCCCAGCGCACGTTGCGGGACGTCGCGGCGGAGCACGGCGTGCGGTTGCGGTTGTTCCACGGTCGCGGCGGGACGGTGGGTCGTGGCGGCGGCCCGACGTACGAGTCGATCCTGGCCCAGCCGTGGGGCGTTCTCGACGGCGAGATCAAGTTCACCGAGCAGGGCGAGGTGATCAGCGACAAGTACGCCCTGCCGGAGCTCGCGCGCGAGAACCTCGACCTCACGGTCGCGGCGGTCCTGGAGGCGTCGACGTTGCACCGTACGTCGCGACAACCGGCCGAGCAGCTGGCGCGCTGGGACGAGTGCATGAGCTGTGTCAGCGACGCGGCGTTCACGGCCTACCGGGCGCTGGTCGAGGACGCCGACCTGCCCGAGTACTTCCTGGCGTCGACTCCGGTCGAGCAGCTCGGCTCGCTGAACATCGGCTCGCGGCCGTCGCGGCGGCCATCGTCGGGCGCCGGCATCGAGGGGCTGCGTGCGATCCCGTGGGTGTTCGGCTTGACCCAGTCACGGCAGATCGTGCCCGGCTGGTTCGGATTCGGCTCCGGGGTCGCCGCCGCCCGGGCGGCGGGGCTCGGCTACGTGCGGACCGAGATGT
>JAODNL010000157.1 GCA_025465405.1 Pseudonocardiales bacterium
CGTCGTCGTCCTCAACGAGACCCAAATAGACGCCCATGCGGTGCATCGCACCGCGCGTCGATCTGGGAGTCGACTTCGACAGGTGTACCGGGACTGAACTCTCCGTCGCGTGAGCGATTTTGCGGACCACAGGGTTGACCGGCTCGCCCGCCGCCTCGCTTTGCTTGACGAGGAACCGTGCGGCGTCGACTTGCGCTGATGTGACGTAGAGCGGCCTAGTCAGCGTCGCTCACCTCTTCGTCCGTCGATTCCTCAGTTGATGGTAGGCCCGCGGGTTGGCCCGGTGCGAGGCCGACTGTGGACCGGGCAACGTCATCCAGGCGAACTATCCGTAGATCGTCGCCAGCTTGCTCAGCTTGCTCGCGCACGTCGGCTATGACGGTGGCCATGGTGGTTCGGACGAAGCGAGCGGTGTCTGCGTCGGAAAGCTCCGAATCGGCCAAGTCGGCGAGATGGCTTACGCCCAACTTCGCTTTCCGCGGGTCTGGGTCGACTGCGAGTTCGGCGGCCCACGTCATTTGTTTCACAAGCAGCTCGCGGCGCGAGCGCGCCTCGAGTTCCATAGCACCTCGACGTAATAGCAGCGGCCCGAACGTGGCGCCGGTCACGGCGGCAATCGGCGAACCGAAGCTGATCGCCCACACGGCCCAGGTTGGCAGGGTCGTGGTCACCGCGGGAGCCTACAAGCAGTGAGCCTATCGGCCGAAGGACGGCTGCATCCGGCGCGTAATGCGGTCTGCCAGGGGATGCTCCGCACTCCGGCGCACCCCGTCGGCACGCGACGATCACATCGACCGCACGCTGCGCTCCCGCAAACGAGCGTTATATAGGAGACCCAGCCTCGGGCGTGACGATCGTGCTGTTGGGCGCGAAGACCACGATCTTGGCCTCCCGAATCGGTTCCACATTCAACATCCCGCAATCGGTTCTCGATGCGGGACGATGTGTCCGCGCCGGGATGTCAGGAGGACAGAACATCGGCTCACTACCGAATGCCGTACGTTGCCCAGCTGCATGACGGTACGCCGGACGCGGCAGCTGCACTTCGCGTGGCGCATGAGCAGGCTGCGCGCCCATTCGCCAGTAGAAGCCGGACGAAAGACTCGACTTAGAAGATCCGCTGGTGCTACGCCACGCGTGCGGCAGCTCAGACAAACTCGAGCCACGCGGTTCAGTGCCGCTCTCGGTACGCCTGGATCTTGCGGAGGCGAGCCAGCTGCTCGTCGAGCTCACCCGCGAGGATGGTGGTGCTCTCAATGTCTGCCCCGACGTGGCCGCCGTGCAGCGGCGCGAACTTGAGCGTGTCCATCATGCTTCGGCTGCTGGGATTCCCGCTGCGTGCGTACAGATTCATGGGCCGCCCGTTCTCCGTCAGGATCTGTTGCAGGTGTTCGGTCAGCGCTAAGGTGATTTCGGGTCCGCGCGTGCGGTCGATGGCGTGATACATGCCGATGTACAACCCGTCGGAGTCGATCGGGTTCTCGATGGTGAGCGCAGGCGGAAGTGCCACGCCTACGTCGATGGAGCCGTCCCGGATGAGGCCTTCGGCGCGGCTACTGAGCGCGAGAAGCACGTAGTAGCCCGTGATCGCCGTAGTGTGGCGGCGATCGGTGCGAATGCACCGTAGAGATCCTGGGTTGACGTCGATGTAGGCGTGCAGGAGCTCGTCGGTGTAGAAGAGCGCTGCAGGGATTTTCTCACGCGCGTACCTGATGACTTCCTCGACGTCGCCGGGGCGCGGCAGCTTCCCAGGGCCGTAGTTAGGACGGTAGGTGCCATGGTCGGCGACCAGCGCTTCCGTCGGTTCGTCGGTGGGCACCGTCGTCGGCGCCGAGTCCGCCCACGACCCTCGGTGTTTCCAGTACAGCACGTACAGCAATGCACCGAGCATGAGCAGGGCGACGCCAACGATGAAGATCGGGACGCCCAGGCTCTGGACCCAGCCGACGGTGGATGCCGACGTGGTCGCTCCAAGCAGGAGAAGGGCGTAGCCGGCGCCGAGGATCTCCAGCGACCGGTTGCGGCCTTCGAGCATGTATTTGACCCAGACGACCGGCCGGCTCATCGGCGCTGACCTCCCCTTGTGCTCCTTGGTTGTCACCCGAGAGTGTGCCGTTACGGTAGACGATCGTCTCGATGCCCCGTGTAGGCGCGACCATTGCCGGATTAGTAACGACACTGGGCTGGTCGGCAACCTGGGCAACGCGCTGACAGCCGCATGCTGCTAGTCGTGTTGCTCGTCAAGCATGTGCGCGCACAGTGTGGTGGCGAACCAACGCTCGAATCGGTCGGCCGCCCAGCTTCGCTCGATGACGAGCCGGTGGTAGAGACTGTTGTCGATCAGTGCCCAGATGATGTCTGCCGCCTCGCTGAGAGACAGCCCATTCGGTAGCGCGGACTTGGCAGAGAACATTTCCGCGAAGCGGGTTGCGCCAAGGTGTCGTTCGTCCTGGATCTGGGTCCACATCGCACGCACTTGCGGGTCGGCTCCGGCGGCGGCGCGGAAGACCTCGTAGATCGGGCTGACCCGCGCTCCGATGGACGCGATGATCGCGGCATACTGCGTGATCGTCGCGCGAGGGTCGGGCTCGGCGAACATCGCCTTCATCTCGGGCCGTGCGTAGATCGGCAACGGGATGTCGTCGCCCACCACCGCGATGTCGTAACACCCTTTGAGGACGTCCGCTTTACCGCCGACGGAGTTGAATACAGTTGCGCGGCTCACGCCGGCCGCATCGGCGATGGCGGGCATGGTCGCCGCCACATACCCCTCGCGCAGGAACAGCTCGCTTGCCGCATGCAGGATCTTGGCGCGGGTGGCTGACGCACGAGCGCGCCGCCTCGGCCACGCCTCGTTCCCATTGACGCCCTCAGTCATTAGACCTACAGTCTAATCATTGACAACGGCTTCCGAAGCATCTCGGTTGCGCTACTTCACGTCAGACCGACCAAAGGGGAGTCATGTTCACACACACGACCGAGATCGCCCGGTCTCCCGAGGACGTCCTGGCCTACCTGGACCAACTGGATCGCCACGGCGAGTGGCAGACAGACATCAAGCGTGTCATCGACGTGACCCCCGGGCCGGTCGGCGTCGGCACCCGTGCCACCGAGTACCGGAAGATGCCCATCGGCACCGCGAAGGTGACGTATGAGATCGCCGAATACGAACACCCGAGAAGGGTCGTGTTCGTCGGCGTCAACGGGCCGGTTCGCCCACGCGGGGTCGTGACCGTCGAATCGTTGGACGGCGGGGCGCGTTCCAAGCTGAGCATCGACTTTGAAATGGTCGGACACGGCATCGGCAAACTCTTCGCTCCCATGGCGTACAAGAAAGCGATCAGCCTGATTCCCGAGGCGCATAAGGAACTGAAGCGACGCCTGGAGTCCGGCGCCTAGTTGCCCCTGGTCAAAGCAACTGATCGAGCGCTCTGAACCGCGACTAACGCCCGGAATTGCCGCAGCTAGTTCGCCCGCGAACCTCGAACCGCGCGTACCCCCATCGTCAAGACGCCCGACACGAGACCGAGGATGCCGCCGGCCACGCCGGCTGGAACGCCAACCTCGAACACGGCAAACCACGCGGTAGGCAGGTAAACGATGAGGCCGATGACCAGGCCCGCGATACCACCAGGGAAGCCTAGGAGAATGACTCCTCCGAGGACGTGGCGCATGGGTAGCGGAACGTCAGAGAGCAACCGAGTCACGCGCACGATGGAATCGTCTCACTTGAAGAATCG
>JAODNL010000179.1 GCA_025465405.1 Pseudonocardiales bacterium
GCCGCGCCCCTTCGGGCACGGAACGCAACACTGCATCGGCCAGCGCGCCGTGGATCGGCTCGGGTTCGCGGGCCGACAACCTCACCGGGCCCTCCCGGCTGTGGCCCAGCGGGAGTCCGACGCGGCGGGGCGTCAGACGACGTGCGCGGGAACTGGTGACGTCGCCGAGGGTGGCTCCACCGATTGGCCGCCGGGCTCCACCGATTGGCCGCCGGGCTCCAGCACGAGCCCGGGGTGGGTCCCGGTCGTCTGGCTGTCCTCGACGATGACCTCGCCGTTGACCAAGACGTACGAGACACCCCGCGCCGGCACCGTGCGCCGGTAGCCGCCGTCGGGCAGGTCGTACAGCGTGACGTACTTCCGGTCGAAGCCGAGCTTCTCGAAGTCGTAGATCATGATGTCGGCGGCGTAGCCCACGGCCAGGATCCCGCGGTCTGTGAAACCGAAGACCTCGGCGGGACGCTGGCTGAGGATGTTGTGGGCCTCCTCCAAGGTCAGGCGGCCCTCCTCGCGCACGATCCAGATGAGGAAGTCGGTGGAGAAGTAGCCACCCGAGAAGCTCTTGACGTGCGCGCCGCCGTCAGAGACGCCCATCAGGGACCGGGGGTGGCGAATGATCTGCTCGTGCTTGGAGGCGTCCATCTCGGGTGAGCTCGCCGACCCGAAGTCGACCTTCATCCTCGTAGCCACGAGCAGGTCGAAGAACACGTCGACCCAGGACTTCTGCTCGGCCTCGGCGATCTTGGCGATGGTCACTCCCTCGTAGCGCGAGTAGGTGGGGTCGCCGTGGGCGTCCGCGATCGCGAGGTAGGGGATCGACACCAGCGCATTGGCGTCGCCCGCCGCGGCGGCGTCGCGCGCCCGGGCTCGGAACTCGGGATCGGCGGCCAGCGCCAAGCGTTCGTCGTCGGTGGCACAACGGGCGAAGTCCTCCAGCCCGGGGAACGTGACGAACCCGGTGCTGAGCTCGTCGGCCTTGAGCTCGACCCAAACGTGCATGGATCCGGTCTGCAGGTACACCCGCAGCCCCTGGTCTTGCATCTCGGTGGCCCATTCGAGGGTTTCCTGCCAGCCGTTCTGCAGGTTGAGCTCCGCCTGCGACGGGTTGTCGGAGAAGGGCTCGACAGCAACGCACACGTTGTGGATCACCGGCTGTCCCGAGATGCGGGCCAGCTGCTCGGTCACCTCCTTGCGGGCGTCCAGGTTGAACTCCACCATCGCCTGGATCACGCCCTCCCCGCGCTCGCGCAGGACCCACGCCAGGTTGTAGGCGTCCTCCGGCTCCATCACGTCGGACGGCACCGGCGAGCCGTCGAAGTCGACGTGGTTGTTGCCCTGGGCCAACAAGGTGAAGCTGAACCCGCAGGCGCCGGCGTCCATGGCCTCGTGCAGGATCTCGCGCATCTGACGCCGCTCGACCGCTGTCGTGCGACGCTTCGAGGCGTCAGGGCCCTTGACGTAGATGAGCAGCGGGTTCATCGGGACGTACATCGCCGTGTTCACGCCCTTGGGCAGCGACCGCAGGTGGTCCATCCACTCGGGGAAGGTCTCCCAGCCCCACCCGATGGCCACCCGCTGCGTTTCGATCGGGATCTGCTCGGTGTTCTTCATCATGCCCATGATGCGCTCGCGGTCCGAAGGGCGGACCGGTGCGAAGCCAAACCCGCAGTTCGCGACCACCACCGTTGTCACGCCGTGCCAAGACGAGCTCGTCGCGTACGGGTCCCAGTTGATGGACGCGTCGTAGTGACAGTGGACGTCGATCACCCCCGGCGCCACGACGTGTCCCGATGCGTCGATCTCCCGAGTCGCCGTTGCGGTCCCGAGATCACCGATCTTCGCCACGCGGCCCGCGCTGATGGCCACGTCGGCGGCGCGGCGCGGCGCCCCGGTTCCGTCGATCAACGTCCCGTTTCGGATGATCACGTCGTACGCCACTGTTAACCCCTCAGTTTGACATTGTTTGACATTTCCTGTCGAGCTTTCTACGAATACTTTGACATTCGATGTCAAGATATGTCAAGCGCCTCTGAGTACGAGAAGTTGGCGGCGGTCGAGATCCTCGGACACCGCTCCGCCCTGCACGCCTCGCAGTTCCCCCAGTGGATGTCGGGCGGACCGGGTGTCTTGATGGGCTCGATCGGCCATCACCCGATGAGCGGCAGCACGATCTTGATGGACCTCGAGAACATGGTGCGCCTTGTCCCGACCACGCTTCGGCGCAGGAACCGCCCACCTTGCAAGTCGGCGACGCGGCGCCGGCGTTCTCCCTCGAGGGCAGCCACGATCATCGGGTCAGCTCAACGGCCCTGCGCGGAAGGTCGATCGCGCTGCGTCTGACCCGGACGATGGGATCGGGCGTGATCTGTCCGGCCTGCATCCCCGGTCTGGATGACCTGGGACGTACAGCACCGGAGATGGAGCAGCTGGGCGTCGAGGTCGTCGTGGTCGTGACGATCAAGCTCGCCCAGGCGGCCCGACCGAGCGTAGGAACCCTCACGCGGGGAGAACGAGCGCTAATGACGAAATCCAAGCCACCGTGGTGACCGTTCGCTGGGTGGCCAACCTGCCAAATCGGCGGGCCAGTCAATCTAGCAACCTATGGCGAGCTATCGCCAGGTTGACAGGTTTAAGCTGAACCGATGCGAGAGAACGGTTGGGATGCCCGACGGCGGCGTGTGGCATTCGAGATCGAGACTGTGGCATTGCACTGCTTTGCTCGGGACGGATACCAGGCGGTGACCGTGGAGCAGATCGCGCGGGCCGCGGGCATCCACGAGCGGACGTTCTTCCGTTACTTCGCGACCAAGGACGAGGTGATGTTGGCCCTGCCCCGACGGTCGATCGACGCAATCTGCGCGGCGCTCCCAGCGCGGCCGCTGAACGAACCGTTGTATGACGCCTTTGTCGCCGCTGTGGATACCGCGGCCGAGTCGTTGGCCCAAGACGAAGCGCTCCGCCCCTTGTGGTGGCAGATCTTCATCAATACCTCCGAGCTTGCGGCCCGGGCGTACGGGGAATTCGGGCTGCAGCTGTCGCCGTCCTTGACCGAGGCCATCGCCATGCGGCTCGGGGAGCCCACAGACTCGATGCGCGTCGGCGTAATGACGGCGGTGCTCACCGGAGTGTCTCAATACGTGTGGGTCCGGTGGATGTCCGATCGCGCAGAAGACGGTATGGGCCGCCTGCTCGCGACGGCGTTCGACCAGATCGAGTCACCGCCGCCACCTGCCCGCGCAGACGAGATCGACCGACTCCGCGCTGAACTCGCTGAACTCCGCGTTGAGCGCGACATTTTCAAGCGTGTCGCCCGTCAGGTGGTCGAGCCAGCGCCTGATGACGCCGCATAAGTTGCCAACAGGCGGCATTGTGGGAGCTTCAGTGGTGTGTTCTAGCAGTGTTCTAGCATATTGTGGTGAGAGTATTGCCATGATATGGCAAAAGTAGTAACATCCTGCTCCATGACTAAGCGCCCTTTGATCACCGCCGACTGCCACATCGCTCCGCCCCCTACCCTCGCCGACGAGCTCCCCGAACGAATACGGAGCCAGGTCGCTCATCTTGAAGAACGTGACGACGGCGTCTATCTGATCCGGCCAGATATCTTGCCCGAGGGCGCGCGGGAGATGATGGGCGCCGCCTCGGCAGACGGCATGACCGCGCTGCTGGCCCAGGGGCTGCCGGTCGACCCGAACGATGAGGCGGGCCTGGCTCGCGCCGTCGTCGCGGACGTGTGCGCCGACGCGAGGGTCGGGTTCACAGCGCAGAGTTACATCGACGAGTTGGAGCGCGACGGGGTGGTGGGCGCGGTCCTTATCGGCGCTGCTGCGTTCTCCGTGCACCAAGACCCCGAGGTCGACGCGGTCTGGACTCCACTGGTCAACGACTGGATCCACGACGAATTCAAGGACCACCTCGACCGATTCGCGCCTGGCATCAGCCTCCCGCTCAACGACGTGGAAGCGTCCGTCAAGGAGCTCGAGCGCGCCGCCGGGCTAGGCCTTCGGCCCGCGTTGTTGCCCGACGTGCTCCCAGCCCGTCCCTACACTGACCCGGCGTGGGAGCCGCTGTGGGAAGCAGCCGAGAGCCTTGGTGTCCCGCTGATGACGCACGTGGGCGGTGCGCGGGCGTTGTACCCGTGGGCGTTGAAAACGCACTTCTCCCCTGGCCAGGGTGCGACCACGGCCTTCGCCCTCACCTCGTTGGGGATGGGTGAGACGGTCTGTTGGTTCGCATGCAGCGGCATCCTCGAGCGTCACCCGAATCTTAAGATCGTGATGACCGAGTGCTCGGCGGGATGGCTGGCGTGGCTGATGCACTTCCTTGATCACCACTACTCCGGTCGGTTCGGTAACGAGTTCCTCACCGACCAGGGGATTCCCCCTATGAAGGCGACCGAGGCTCCGCCCAGCTACTACATCAAGCGCCAAATCGCCTGCACGTTCATGGACGATCCAGTCGCCATCCACAACCGCGAGATGACCGGGCTCGACTGCCTGATGTGGGGCAATGACTACCCGCACCAAGAGGGCATCTTCCCCGACTCCCACGACTGGATCGACAAACAGTTCAGCGGCGTGCCCGACAACGAAGTCATGCACATCGTGCACGACAACGCCGCAAGTGTCTTCGGTCTCTCCGTGTGAACGTTGTCGCGGCGGCCTCTGACACGCATTCAGCCCGTCGCGCACCTCCTTGCATGATGTGGAATCTCGCCCCGCTGGCTAACGACTTCTGTTTCGGCCAAAGCCCGCGTTGGTTTGAAGGGTTGCTGTGGTTCGCCGACACCGCCGGCGAGGCGGTGCACACAGTGAACCTACGAGGTTCTGTCACCAAGCTGGACTTGCCGGGCCACGCTCCGTCAGGCTTGGCGTTTAGCCTCGACGGTTCCTTGTTGATCGCCTCGGCCGAGCGCCGAAGGGTGTTGCTTTACGACGGCGACACGGTTTCAACCGTAGCGGACCTGGCCACACTGGTCCCGTCCGCGCTAGGCGACGTAGTGGTCGATCACCGGGGCCGGGCGTACATCGAGTCTCGAGCTGTCGAAGGCGGGGCGATAGTGCGACTCGATCCCGACGGTCGTGCGACGGTAGTGGCCGATAATCTCGAATATCCCAACGGCATGCTGATCACAGCTGATGGTGCGACGCTAATCGTGGCCGAGGCCGTGGGTCGGCGACTGACCGCGATGACGATCGGCGAAGACGGTACCCTTACCGGGCGCCGTGTTTTTGCCGGCGGGCTCGATGGCCGTCCCGGTGGAATCACGTTAGACACCGATGGGGGCGTCTGGACGTCGTTGTCGATCGCCCACCAGTTCCAGCGAATCACCGATGGCGGAGCTGTCACGCAGCGCATCGACATGAGGAGTGATCGAGTGGCCGTCGCGTGCGCACTGGGTGGCTCCCGCGGCCGTACTCTCTTCCTGCTCTCGAGCACCGACGCATACCCTGAGTCGCTCAGCGGCACTTATCTGTCGCGGCTGGACACCGCGTCCGTCGATGTCCCTGGCGTGGGCTGACCTGCAGGTCGCACGGTCTTTGACGGGAGGATTGTTGATCTAGTGGACGAGCAAATGAGGCATGGCTGCCACGGCCTTCGACTCACCATCCCCGAGGGCAACGGCTAACCACTACCGCCGTCGATCCAACCGTCCTAACGCGATGTCCGGCTCGCGGGAATATTCATGCAAGGCCTGTGTCGGGATACCGCCTGGCTGCAATCCGAGGAGATATATGTAATGACGACAATTGATTACTCCCAGCTGTATATCGCCGGAACGTGGACGGCGCCCGCTGGCCAAGACACCATCGGCGTCTATTCCCCCGCTACAGAGGACCGCATCGGTTCGGTGCCCAGGGGCACCGAAGCCGATATCGACGCCGCTGTAGCGGCCGCCAGGACGGCGTTCGACGCCCCCGACGGCTGGTCGACATGGGGTCCGAAGGACCGCGCCGACGTCCTCGAACGGTTCGCGGCGGAACTGGAAGCCCGAGCCAGCGAAACAGCGCGACGCGTGTCGATGCAGAACGGGATGCCCATCTGGCTCGCCCAGCAGTTCGAGGCCGTCTTTCCGCCACTGCTGGTGCGCTACTACTGCGACCTGATGACCAGTGCGCCAGTCGAGGAATCGCGTCCAGGCATGTTCGGCGGCATATCGCTAGTGTCCAAGGAGCCCATCGGCGTCGTCGGCGCCATCGTGCCCTGGAATGTCCCACAATCGATTTCGTTCCTCAAAATCGCGCCCGCGTTGGCCGCCGGCTGCACGTTCGTCCTCAAACCGGCTGAGGAAACCGTGCTCGACGCGTTCCTCTTGGCCGAGGCCGCGGCCGCTGCGGGCATACCCGACGGTGTTGTCTACGTTGTTCCCGGCGGGCGAGA